>JAZBOS010000035.1 GCA_036351255.1 Bacteroides sp. | reverse complement strand
TTCCAGTCGGGTTTTACCTGCATTTTCTCTATTTATCCTGTAATTGACAGGTGTAACCCCAACATTTTTTTTGGTTTATTTAATCAGGTGCAAGAACTATACTATTTATTTATAATGATGTGGTGATTAGTATTAAATTTTAGGATAAGCGGTTTATTTATAGGTTGATATAACTGGATTTACAGCGTCTATCTAATGTAATTTCAACTTCTGCCTGTGGATATTATTACCCACTTCTTTGATTTTACAAATTCGGTGCGGTAAATCTTGGGTTAAGCCAAGTTTGAAGCATTCATTTTGTGTTGGTTCAAAAAACGCATGCCGTTGAAGATTACTCAAGAAGTTGCATGATGGAACTAAGCTATTGCATCCCTTATTTAAGCACCCTCCAATGCTTAAGCAACTGAATACTGGTGTTTGCCAGTACAATGGTAACTGCCACCAGAATCCATGGCTTGAGGCCCATGGGCTGGAACGACAGCAGGGTATTGATCCGGGGAGAAAAATAAGCAGCGAAGATCACCACCCCACACAGGCTGATGGCATACCAAACCCACTTGTTACGCGTAACCTGGTTGCGAAACACCGGCTCCTCGCTGTTGCGCATGTTGAACACATTCAACAATTGCGTGAGGGCTAAGGAGAAGAAAGCGATGTTGTTTGCAATTTCGTTCGATACATCCAGGTAAAACAAGCCTGCGAAATATGCCCCGGTCACCCAAAGGGCGATAATGACGCCATAGCTGCTTATAATCCACCAGCTGGTTTTGGTAAGGATGGGTTCGTCCGGGTCTTTTGGGGGTTGATGCATGACCCCAGGCATACCTTTTGACACGCCAAGAGCAAGCGCCGGGAATACATCCACCAGCAGGTTGAGAAACAACAATTGCAAGGGTAACAACGCCAGGTTAAACACCGTGAAACTGACCACGGCGATCACCACAATCTCGCTCAGGTGATAAGAAAGCTGGTATTCGATAAACTTGCGGATATTGCTGAAGATGATTCGCCCCTCACGAATGGCAGTGACTATGGAAGAAAAGCTATCGTCTTTGAGGATCATATCGGAAACCTCCTTTGCTACCTGTGTGCCGCGTTTTCCCATAGCGATGCCAATGTCAGCCTTTTTAAGGGCTGGTGCATCGTTTACGCCATCGCCGGTCATGCCCACAATATCACCCGCATCCTTGAATATCTTCAGAATATCGAGCTTCTGCCCCGGACTTACCCGTGCAAAAATATTGGCCTCATAGAATTTTTTTTCTTCCTCCCTGCCCATATTTCTCATATCTTTTCCCGTGAAGGCTATGGGATCTTCATCATCGGCGATGCCAACCTGTTTAGCGATGTTCTTTGAAGTTTCGGGGTGATCGCCGGTGACCATCACCACACGTATGCCAGCATCGCGGCAGGTTTTGATGGAGTCCTTTACGGCAAGCCGGGGCGGATCGAGGAACCCGATAAAACCGATAAGCGTATAACCCCCTTCGAATGCCCCTTTGTCCTTGCTTTTTTTGAAGGCGAAGGCGATGGTTCGCAGGCCGTTGGCGGCCATCTCATCATCGGTTTCACTCCATTTCTTTTTGGCTTCTTCCGAAAGGGATTCTTCCCCCTTGTCCGAAAGCACCTGGTCGCATTCGTCAAGTACACTGTCAGCAGCTCCTTTGAGCGCAAAGAAATACCCCGAATCGTCTTTATGCATGGTGATCATGTACTTGTCCTCAGAATCGAAGGGATCTTCATCCACCCGTTCATATTTCTGCCTGATCTCATGAAAGCGCCCTTCGGCAATTTTCTCCACGAAATGATACAGCGAAGTTTCCAGGGTGTCGCCCTTTACCTCACCTTCATCGTTTATCTCTACATTGTTACACAGCGCTGAGACGGTGATAAGTTTTTCAAGGCATTCATTATCACCCGGCATATCTTCGATCACCTTTTTTGCCTTACCCTGATAGCAGGGGGTGTTAATGTGCTCGGCGGTAAGTTTGCTTTCGGTGAGCGTACCTGTCTTATCGGTAAGGATGGTGGTAGTTTCACCGAGGGTTTCCACAGCAGCAAGTCTTTTCACGATCACATGCTCATGAGCCAGGCGGATCATGCCTTTGGCCAGAGCGATGGTTGCCACGATTGCCAGCCCCTCGGGAATTGCCGCTATGGCCCAGGCAATGGCCGTTTGTGCGATAATATAGGGTTCCTTCCCTGTGAAATACCCCAGAACCGCATAAGTTGCCGCCATACCCAGCACGATCCAAACGAGCCGCTTGGAAAGTTTATTGAGCTTAATGTTAAGCGGTATCTCCTCCCTTTCTTCACTGCTGACCATTTCAGAAATATGGCCAATCTCGGTATTCATGCCGGTCCCTGTCACCACAGCCCTGGCGTTGCCCATGGTGACTGATGTTCCTTTGAAAACCATGTTGGTACGGTCGGCCAGCGGAGTATCTTTATCCAAAGGGTCGGTTTGCTTATCCACCGAAAACGATTCGCCGGTAAGCGCCGATTCGTTGATCTGCAATTCCGAATGTTCGATAATACGTGCATCGGCAGGGATCAACTGACCGGAATCAATGAGGATGAGATCACCGGGGACAAGCCTTTCGGCATCTATCTCTTCTTTCTCCCCACTGCGCAACACCACGCAGGTCAACTTGTCCATCTGCCTGAGTGCCTTCATTGAATTCCTCGCCTGCAGCTCCATATAAAAACCAATGGCCATATTGAGTATGATGACAACGAATATGGCCATCGCCTCAGGAAAATCCCCCAGGATCAATGAAACGACCAGCGCGGCTATTAACAGGTATATGACAACGCTTTTGAACTGGTCGAACAGCAGTTTCCAAATACTTCGTTCCTTCTTTTCTTGAAGTTTGTTAGGGCCTTTTTGTTTCAGCCGTTTTTTGGCCTCACGGGATGAAAGGCCTTCCCGGTGATCGGTTTCCAGTGAAGCGCATATGTCATCGATTTTAGCGGCATACGGATGTAAATCATTCATGTAGTAAAAACTTAATATCGGATTTTGAGGATTTCTTTACCTTGATTTCATTGGGTGTATTACCCGGGCAGGGCGAACTGATGCCAAACTCCTGGGCTCTAGGCTGAAGCAATAAGAACAAATCGCGGACACGCGCCTTGCTATTCGGAGTTGGTATTCCAATGAATCGAGACTTAGGGATTCTCGATTTCGAAATAATCTTCTTTTTCCATCCTGTTTTTGAAATTATATTTTATTGTTTAGGTGTAAAAAACATGCCATGGATTTCTTTCAATGATGTAACAACACCTGAATATGCTGACAATCAATTGCAATAAGGAGGAGTAAGCAGGAATTGAGAAAATTGTTTTTTTTGAAAAGAATGAATTTTATCGTGTATAAAATTCCACAAACAACATTTATAACCATCTCCTTCATTCTGGTTGTTTCAGGAAAGTTCTTATATACCTGGCTGAGAAACCGGAAGACATCGTAGAAGTCGATGCCATTGTGTTTTGTTAGCATTTTAAAGCAAAGCATTTACTTCATCGTCAAAACTTTATGAACAAGAAAATGATCGGGAAAAAAGATATTACGATCTATGGCATCGAATTTGAAAACTAAATATTGTATTCTGTTATTTGCATCATTGCCTAAAAATGAAAGGCATCCCTTGCAAATTGCATATCCAGAACTATTCAAAATAAAAAAAACCATAATCATGAAAAAGAAATTTACTATCACAATTATTTTTTCAGCCATTCTGTTAACTTCCGCACTGCCAGCAAAAACTCAACAAATCAGCGGCGGGATTAAAGGTGGGTTAACCATGAGTAACCTTTATATTGATAGGGACAACCTTGATGATGAGGATGCGAGGTTTGGATTTCACGCAGGATTATTCAGCCAGATCATGTATCTTGAAACATTTGGTATACAACCGGAATTACTCTATTCATCCAAGGGAACCAAAGCAACATATGGCGGGTTGATTAATCAAACTGTTAATTTTAATCTCAACTATCTGGAGGTTCCGATACTTCTGGTTTTACGCCCCCTTGAGATACTGGAATTTCATGCAGGGCCCTATCTGGCGTTGTTGCTGAACAGTGAAATAAAATATTCGGGGAGCATTGAAGGTTACGATGAAATAAGCAGAGACAACTTCAAAACCCTGGATTATGGAATGGGTGCTGGTGTGGCATTGAACTTAGGAAACATACAAGCTGGGGTTCGATACAATATTGGTCTTCAAAAACTTGCCGACAGCGATATTGCCAATTTACTTTTGGGCGAAAGCAAAAATGCATACGGACAATTATACATTGCTTTCAAATTGTTTTAAGGATCTGATGAAAATCCCAAGCATAAAAATCCCTTCCAATATTTGATAAAGCTGGACTCTCCATATGAAGTCAACTTGAATTTCTAAATCAAATCATTTATAAAATGTGCACGAATTTCTACAAATCAATCCTCCGGTGTAGCTAATTTTCAACAAATGATTGCTCTTTTTACGGAGTAGTTTGGCTGCAAAGCCGCTTTTTTTGCATGTAAAGAAGATTGGCAGGGTTTTTTCAATACGCTATCATATTGGAATATTAAAAACTAAAATATTATGAGAAAATTAGAAAACAAAATTGCATTGATTACCGGAGGTGCCGGTGGCATTGGTAAAGCTGCAACAAAAAAGTTTATTGGTGAAGGCGCCAAAGTCTTGCTTGTTGATTTAATGGAAGATGACCTAAGAAAAGTCCAGGAAGAGTTTGGCAGTGACAAATTATATTACATTGCAGCAGATGTGAGTAAAACTGAAGAGGTTGAAAAATATGCACAAAAAGCTAAAGAACTCTTTGGTAAAGTAGACGTATTTTTTAATAATGCCGGCATTGAAGGACAGGTAAAACCCATAGGGGATTACCCGGTTGAGGAGTTTGATAAAGTGATGGCTGTGAATGTCCGAGGAGTATGGCTGGGAATGAAATTCATCACACCCCTGATGGCAGATGGTGGCAGCATCATCATAACCTCATCCGTAGCAGGCTTGCGTGGAACAGCTAACGTGAGTCCATATGTAGCCAGCAAGCATGCCTTAAATGGTATTGCGCGTTCGCTGGCCCTGGAGTTGGCTGGAAGGAATATAAGAGTCAATGCAATTAATCCATCACCTGTTGATAACCGGATGATGCGCTCCCTCGAGAAAGGCTTTAGCCCTGATGATGCCGAAAATGCCAAATCACAGTTCGAACAGATGATCCCCCTGGGTCGCTATGCCGAAAATGAGGATATAGCAAATCTCGTATTGTTTCTGGCTTCTGAAGAAAGCAACTTTATTACCGGAGCCATTCATTCAATTGATGGTGGAATGACTGCAAAATAGAAACAGAATTTGACTTTCTTCTTTCATGCAAGATCCTGAACCAGAGGCTGTCTAAAAACTGTTTGTTTCTTATCCTAAATAAGGGGGATTTTACGCTCCACTGCTTCCGCTTAGAATGACAAACGGCGCTTCTTAAAAAAGGGAAGTTGGCAACGATAGTAACAATTTCCCTTTCAATTAATTGCATGATCCTCGCCTTACCAAAGTCCTTTCAAGGTCCTTTCAACCTTCAATGAAATGGAGGAAGGTACGACCCAGGTACGAGCAAGACAGGAGGATAAGAAAAAAATTACACAGATTTTCAAGGGCTTACAGAAATAACGCGAATTGAAGGGAGGAGTAAGGATTCTTTTTTGTAAAGATGGTACTCTCACCTCTCACATCTCATCTCTCACCTCTAATTGCCATCTCCACTGCTTTCTCAGCGTGGATGCGTGTGGTATCAAAAACGGGGATATCCACATCGGTGTTAGAGATAAGCAGGGGGATTTCGGTACAGCCCAAGATGACGCCCCGGGCACCTTCCCTTTGCAGACGACCGATGATGGTCTTGAAGGTCTCCCTCGATTTATCGAGGATCTTTCCCTTCACCAGTTCGCCATAAATGACCTGGTGGACCTGATCTCTTTCTTCCTCATTGGGTATAAGGGTTTCAATCCCAAACTGATCTTGGAGGGTCGCCTTATAGAAATCCTTTTCCATGGTAAATTTAGTACCCAGCAATGCCACCTTGCGGATGCCCTGGCTGACAATCGCTTCGCCAGTAGCTTCTGCGATATGGAGGAAAGGGATAGAGGTGTGCGCCTTAATGGCAGGGCTGCACAGGTGCATTGTATTGGTGCACAATACCAGGAGATCAGCCCCGGCATCCTCGAGTTTCTTTGCAGCATATACCATTATGTCGTCCAGGGCTTCCCACTGCCCTGCATGCTGCAATTCAACAATTTCAGCAAAATCAACCGAATACATCAGGCACTGAGAGGAATGAAACCCGCCCAATAGCTCTTTGGTCTTTTCGTTGATCAGCCGGTAATACTCAAGGGAGGATTCCCAGCTCATACCCCCGATCAATCCAATGGTCTTCATAACAATCTCGATCAATCCAAATCAAAAAGTTTTATCCATCCATTCCCTTTGTGGGCTTTATTTCATCCTGCAAGGTAAAAAATTCAATTTAATTTATTCCAAAAGATACAACAACACAGGGAAAAAAGATTTTGTTTAACTTTTTGATATAAAAAATTAAACAAAAGTCCAAGCCGGGTGTTTATTATTTAAAATCACACAAAAAAATGAAAGCATTTCTCATCATAACAATAGGAGTCGCCATGGTAGTCATAGCATCACAAGTCAGAACGGCCCGCGGGGCGGGACGAACTGAGCAGTATCCTTACAGCGTGATTCGCGAATATAAGGGTTTTGAAATCAGGCAATACGAGCCTGCAATTTTTGCACGCACCCGGGTGGCGACCGAGGGCTATCGTTCGGGCTCTAACGCTGCCTTTCGCACGCTGGCCTCTTATATCTTCGGGGGTAATGATCGCAACGAAAGCATTGCGATGACCTCTCCTGTTGCCATGCGCCAGGGAGAAGGATTAGAGATGGAGTTTATGATGCCCTCGAAATACACCCTCGAGAGCCTTCCGGAACCCAACCGTAGCGGGATTGAATTCATTGAAAAACCAGGTGTGGTGATGGCGGCAATCAGTTTCAGCGGCTGGGCCTCCGATGGTAAGATCGCTGAGATGACGCAAAGGCTCAGGTATATGCTTGACAGTGAAGGCATCAGCCATACCGACAATTTCATTTATCTGGGCTACAACCCGCCTTACCAGCTGATCAACCGGCTCAATGAAGTGGTGGTTGAAGTGATGGTGGATTAATTTAAAGACCTTTGGGGCGTTGATCCCTCCCTCAAATCAATAGATCTTTCATTGCTTTGGGGGTAGTAACAGCTAAATAACAACTTGTTTTTCCCTGGTCATCTGTATGTGGATTTTTTTATACAGCGATCAGCAAATTTACTGCATGAAGGACCTACCCTATATTTTTATTTAATAAATTATTCGGGCTAAAGCCCTGAATATCTGGAGAGAACATGCCATAGGCAGATCTGTTGGTCAACCTTTGGCATGTTCTTTTCTTTATTAGAATGGATTTAAAATATTACAATAAATGGATCATATTTCGATAGAAAAATTTAAGGCATTAGCCAAAGTGAATGAGCCCCATTGTATCAGCATTTTTATTCCAACGCACCGCTATGGTCAGGAAGTAAATGAAATGGTTGATCAAAAAAACCTGAAGAACCAGGTCAAAATGGTACGGAAAGAACTGGAGGTATACAACCTGAGCAGAAAGGATATTGATGAGTTGTTACAACCCATTATAGGACTGGTCAATGACAATGGATTCTGGAAGCATCAATCGGATGGACTGGCCATATTAAGAAGCCAGAGCCATTTCGTTTATTTTACCATACCAGTATTCTTTGAGATGTTTACCTACATTAACGATCATTTCTATTTAAAGCCCCTCATCCCCTACCTTAACGATGACACCAGGTTTTTCCTGTTGTCGTTAAGCCTGAATGGAGCCAGCCTTTATGAGGGTTTCCCCCATCAAATAGACAAATTGGAGGTTAAGGACTTGCTCCCAGAGAAACTGGAAGAAGTCGTTGGATATGATTTCAAGGAAAAAAACCTGCAGTTCAGAACCGGGCATGCAAAAGGCAACCAGGCCATATTTCATGGCCACGGGAAGGGGAAAGAAGAGGAGAAACCCGAAATCTTAAAATATTTCAGAGCCATTGACGAAGGGGTTTTAAAAGTCGTGAAGGATAAAAAGATCCCGCTGATATTGGCTGCGGTAGATTACCTCGTTCCACTTTACCGCGAAGTAAACAGGTATGACCATCTGGAAGAAGATTTTATTGCAGGGAATCCCGAGCATGAAGATCCGGTCTTACTTCATGAAAAAGCAAAAAAAATTCTTAAAGGTCATTTTAACCGCGAAAGGGATGAAAAAGTTTCTGCTTTCGAGAAGGCATTATCGGATGTAAAAGCTTCCTACAAAGAAGAAGAAATCGTTCCGGCAGCCATCAACCAACGTGTCGACTCCTTATTTGTCCGCAACCTTTCAGAGTTATGGGGAATGTTTGACAAGGAAAAAAACCAGATTCTTTTGCGTGAGGAAAAAAGCAGGCCAAATGCCTGCTTACTGAACATGGCCGCTGTCCACACCATTTTAAATAATGGGAAAGTGTACTTGCTGGATGCAGCTGATATGCCAGCCCCTAGTACAAAACTGAATGCCATCTTCAGATTTTAAGGGATTTTTTAACCCGCAACAGAGAGCGATACTTGAACTTTCTAAAAGTTAGATTAAAAACAAAAACAAATCAGTTATGAAAAACTACAAATATGTCATTATTGGTGGTGGGACCACCGCTGGTTATGCTGCCAAAGAATTTGCAGAGCAAAACATTGAAAAAGGTGAATTATGCATTGTTTCAGCTGAGTCCATTCTTCCGATGAACCGTCCTCCCCTATCCAAAGATTATCTCAGGGACAAAACGGAAGATGATGAGGTTTTGATCGAGGAAAAGGATTTTTACGAAAATCAGGGCATTGACGTTAAGCTGGAAACCTGCGCAAAGGATGTTGAGCTCGAGAAGAAACAAGTTTTACTCGATAACGAGGAAAAGATTGGCTACAACAAACTGCTGATTGCCACCGGATCCAAGTTAAAGCGACTTCATCTTGACGGCAGTGGACTGGAAAACATTTTCTATCTCAGAAATATCAAGCATTCGGATAAGATACGTGAAAGGGCTAAAAAAGCAAATCGAGTAGTTGTGGTTGGAGGAGGTTACATTGGAACAGAGACCGCAGCCTCGCTTAACCAAATGGGCCTGGATGTAACCATGATTGTTCCAGAAGAAATCTTACTTTCAAGATTTGCCTCCAATGACATTGCTGCTTTCTTTCAAAAGGAATTCGAAAAAAGGGGTGTAAAAATTCTCTTTAATAAAAGTGTTGAAAGGTTTCATGGAAAGGAGCAAGTTGAAGAAGTTGAACTTGACTCGGGTGAAAAGCTTAAAACCGATATGGTGGTTGCTGGCATTGGCGTCGAGCCTAATGTGATACTTTTTAAAACGACCCCCCTGAAAATAAACAAGGGCATTGTGGTCAATGAGTACTGCGAAACCAATATTGAAGACGTATATGCTGCAGGCGATGTGGTGGAATTCCCTGATGCCCTGTTCAATAAGAGAAGGCACGTTGAACACTGGGAACACGCCGTTGAACAAGGGAAGCATGCGGCCAGGGTAATGACAGGAAAAAAGGAGCCCTACACCTTTTTGCCTTTTTTCTTTTCCGATGTCTTCGACTATTCCTATGAATATTTTGGGGATAATGAAACGGCCAAAGCAATCTATTACCGCGGCAATATTGATACCGGTGATTTCAGCGCCTGGTGGTTTGATGCAAACAGGCTTGTTGCTGCATTTATTATGAGTTCCAGGCCCGAAAAAGAAGGGGAAATGGCGCGTAAATGGATTGCCAATAAAACCCCTGTTGAGGGGGAAAAAATTCAAAATGATGAAAATAATCTGGAGGATTTAGAAGTGAAAGATTCCAAAAATTAAAACATTTTGGATTATCCTGACTTCATTTCCCGAGATATTTGATGCAGCATAAAGGCCTGCCCCGGACTTAAGCATTCGGGGCCGGCCTTTTTTCTTAGAGCGGCATACCCTTATTGATAAAGAAACTCTGGACCTGTATAGTTAATTCCACAACTGTAACTTAATGACAACACTTATTGAATATACCTGTTTGATCATAACTGGCCCGTTCTTTTGACTGATCAACCAAAGCAATAAAAAAACTCAATTGTTAAAAACATATCTTATTTATGGCATAACTATTTCATGGATCTAGTTGACAATTATTATTAATCACAAAAACATTGAGCCATGTTATTTCTAGAGATTTTCTTAATCATTTTAGTAGCCCTGGTCATTGGAGCTTTGTTTCATTTCGGATTTAAATCAACAGGGCCATGGGGCAGTTTCTGGTTTTTCTTCCTGGTGCTGATGTTGGCTGGTCTTGCAGCTGAAGCATGGATCAAGCCAATAGGTCCGGTATATTGGAACATTTCGTGGGGACCAGTGCTGTTCGTGATTTTTCTTTTTGCTTTACTGATGGTTGCAGCCACTCCCCCAAGACCAGGCAGAAGAATCAAAGGAACAGAAGATATTCCAGAAACAGGCGAACCTGAAGCGGCCATAGTTACCATTAGTTTATTTTTCTGGGCTTTTCTTCTTTTCCTTTTTGGCGCAGCCCTTTGGGGAATTCTCTCATAATCAAATAATATCTTATTAATAGCTAAAGACAGGTTAACAATACCAGAGCTGGCAAGCCACAAGGCGGCCTCTAAGGCTGAAGCGTGGGTGAATTAAACGCCCTATATTTGAACAGAACACCAAATTAAAAGCCAGGAACGTCATTAAAAATACTCGTACAATGACATTCCTGGCTTTTTCAGAAAAGCGAAAATCTCCCTGACAAAATTTTGTTCTTTGTTTTTTGAATTGAAAATCAGAAAACAATAGAAAGCATAATTAGCCGGGGTTTTTGGCAACACTCAATAAGTGTTTTGACTGATTTACCAAATGGATATCCTCACAATGCTTTATTGTAAAGTCCATCCAGGGTCTCTTGAGTTTATTCTCGAGTTTATGATACAAGTCGAACCGCTCTCCGAAAAGACCTTCCACTCCTGCCAGATGCAAGGGCAACAACCCGGCCTCTTTGATCAGGGGATCAACTTCCTCGGGGTGTGAAAAGTAAGAATGTGTAAACCATTCGGTCCCCTCCACAAACCGGTCATCCGTGCCTGTTTCCCAAAGTTTTTTTACTTCTTCAGGATGCAAAATACCCTCGGGGTTGTTTTTTACCCCATAGACCAGTGCCCCGATTCTGGTCATGTAAGAGGAAAAAATATATCCTCCGGGTTTAACATTTTCCCTGGCCAAAGAGAGCAAAGCCATTCGCTGCTTTCGGCTTATCATGTGATAGAGTGGTCCAAGAAGGAAAACCCCATCCCATTTAAACTTATTCCAGCCTTGGCTTTCCATTACGTCGGATCGTTCAATGAAAAGAATGTTGCTGTGATTGCCCAGCCGTTTTGTTACAAGCTTTATGTTATTGTCCGACAGATCGTTCAACCCTACCAGATATCCTTCATCCAGAAGCAGGCGTGCAATGCGTCCTGTGCCGCAAGCGGCATCAAAAAGATGATCACCGGGTTTAAGGTATTTGTTTACAAAGTGCATGGTTACTGGAATTTCAAAAGGATGTTCATCCAACCTCTGATCCTCCTCTTTGACATGCTCGTTGTAATACTCCCTCACTTCTTTATGTTTTTCCTTCGACATAGCGGTTCAGTTTATTTCAAATGATGGTTAGGCTACCCAGCATTATATTTGAATGTTATCAATGGTTATAAAAAAAGATTTCAACTTATTGGGTATAAGACAACTTTGAAATTTAAGAAATAATGGGACAAATTCCATACCTTTTTTCCACCTTAAATCACTGGCAAGCTAGAATATTATATCATCATTGTGGAACTCTTTACCCGAAACCACCAAGATTCAACCCCAAAAGCAAATAAGCAAGAAGCCTTAATTGCTTATTTTATTAATGTTTTTCAAGCTTTCCCAAGTTTAATGAACCTTGTATGATTCTTGGCACGTTTTTTACACCTAAGATCGTAAAGGAAAATTCATATTGATTGAGACTGCATTGACTATTATCTTCGACAAAGAGAATCGAGGATCATTTGGCTCATTGAAGTAAGGAAGAGCTGCCTGGTTGGACTGTCTTCCATTGCCTGTCCCGAGTACTGCGATTTTAGTTGCCGTATGGTGTTGTCAGGATTTCATTCAAAAAGTTTGTAGGGGAAAAGAGTAAAAGACTGGTCAAATAACCGAATCTTTAAAAGACTTTCCAAATTATTAAACCAACAACAAATGGAAAAACATCATCACAATCATAAAAAATCCGTTCCGGACAAAGAACAAGATAAGAATGCTCACTTCAACCACAATAAAGAACACGACCATAAAAAGGGTCCGGGCGATTCAGAAAGCGACCACAATGACCATCAGGGGCACGGCCACAGCCACAGCAACCATCATAAAAAAATGGCAGAAGACTTCAAAACCCGATTCTGGGTATCGCTTTTGTTTACCGTTCCCGTTATTTTGCTAAGCAGCATGGTCCAGGACTGGTTGGGTTATGAACTGGACTTCACTGGCCGAAGTTATATCGTTTTCGGGTTTGCCTCCGTGCTCTTCTTTTATGGTGGATGGCCTTTCCTGAAAGGCCTTGTGAATGAACTAAAAGAAAAGCAGCCAGGCATGATGACCCTCATCTCCCTGGCCATAACCGTAGCCTATCTTTACAGCACAGCGACGGTTTTTGGCCTTTCGGGTCAGCCCTTTTTCTGGGAGCTGGCTACCCTGATAGTGGTTATGCTTGCCGGACACTGGCTGGAAATGAAGTCGGTGATGAGGGCCTCGGGCGCACTCGATAAATTAATGGAACTCATGCCTGATAAAGCACACCGTATAACAGACTCAGGTACAGAGGAGATTAAAACCGGTGAGATCGAGGAAGGCGATAAACTGCTAATAAAACCGGGAGAAAAGATCCCAGCCGACGGGATCATTTTCGAAGGAAGCTCATCCATTGATGAATCAGTAATCACAGGCGAATCAAAACCTGTTGAAAAAAAGGAAGGTGATGAAGTGGTAGGCGGTTCGGTAAACGAGAGGGGTTCCCTGAAGATCGAAGTAAAAAATGCAGGCACTGATTCTTACCTGTCGAAAGTGGTTGACATGGTGAGAAAAGCTGGTAAAGAGAAATCGAAAACACAGCATTTGGGCGACAAAGCCGCATTCTGGCTTACCATTGTGGCCATTACTGTCGGCTTTACAACCCTGGCAGCGTGGCTGATTGCAGGAAAAGATTTCAATTTTGCCCTAACCCGAATGGTAACTGTAATGGTTATTGCTTGTCCGCATGCCCTGGGTCTAGCCATCCCCCTGGTTGTTGCCATTTCCACTTCTGTATCCGCCAACCATGGATTGCTGATTCGTAATCGCACCAGTTTTGAGAATGCTCGCAAAATCAGCGCGGTGGTGTTTGATAAAACCGGAACCCTTACCTACGGCAAATATGGTGTGTCACGCTTCGAAGCACTGGATACTGGCGGTTATGACAAGGAGGAAATCCTTACCCTGGCTGCTTCCCTGGAAAAAGAATCAGAACATCCGATAGCTGAAGGGATTGTCAAGAAAGCAGAAGAGGAGAAGCTGGACATCCCGGACCCAGAGAAGGTGGAGAACCTCACCGGTGAAGGAATCAGGGGGAAAGTGAATGGAAAGGACATTAAAGTGGTTAGCCCTGCCTACCTTGACAAAAATAACATTAAAGTGGACCAAAAGGAAGAGCCTCAGGAAACCGAAACATTGGTTTATGTTGTGATTGATGACCAGGCTGCAGGATTCATTGCACTGAGCGATAAACTTCGCGAAACCGCCAAAGAGACCATTGAAAAGTTGAAGAAAATGGATATCGACTGTTATATTCTCACCGGGGACAATGAAATTGTGACAAAAAGTATTGCCAGTGAACTTCAACTTAAGGGATACTTTGCTGATGTTATGCCGGATAAGAAGCAAGACAAAATAAAAGAATTGCAGAAGGAAGGACATTATGTGGCCATGGTTGGAGACGGAGTAAACGATGCACCTGCCTTAGCCCAAGCCGATGTTGGCATAGCTATTGGATCAGGCACTGATGTTGCTGCTGAAACGGCTGATATAATTTTGGTGGAAAGTGATCCGGCTGATGTGGTTAAATTGATCCGTTTCGGAAAAGCAACCCATAAGAAGATGATTCAAAACCTTATTTACGCCACTGGCTACAATGTGGTGGCCATACCTTTGGGTGCAGGTGTCCTTTTCTGGGCTGGCATTATGATCAATCCAGCTGTTGGCGCCATCCTGATGAGTTTAAGTACAGTAGCGGTGGCAATTAATGCCCAGTTCTTGCGAAAGAAACTCCAATAATTCGAGGTCCTTCCTTTCTGCTGGAGAAACATTACAGGTCCTCGATCGTTTTTTTCGACAATATGGATTTGGGTTGGGTTTTCAAAGGTTTACGCCTGGCATCCGCCTCATCATCCTTCATTTTCGTTAACAACCATTTGTCGGTGTCCTGTTTGTTGAAAGTATTGATCAACACATACCCGCCTTTCAGCTTCTTACCTTCAAGCCAGACTTCCACTTTGCCATCCTCAAAGGATTCCTGCATTGGCATGCTTTCTTCCTTTGTCTTGCGAAGGTTGCGGTAGGTGCCACCATCCCAAACGATCACCTTGCCGGCACCATACTCACCTTCGGGGATGGTGCCTTCAAAGCTGGCATACTCAAGGGGGTGGTCTTCGGTAAGCAGCGCCAATCTTTTTTCCGAAGGGTCAGTGGAAGGCCCCTTGGGGATAACCCATGATTTCAAAACCCCGTTTATTTCAAGGCGAAAGTCATAATGCAACTGACTTGCATCATGCTTATGAATAACAAACCTTGGCTTTTTTGATGCTTTCTCTTTTCCCTTTTGGGGTTCCGGCGTCTTGTTAAAATCACGCTTCTTATTATATTCGTCTAGCAATTCTTTATCCGATTTCTTTTTCTTGTTCATTTTTTTGTCTTTAGCGTTTAAAAAAGATGGTTTCTATTCTCCATGAAAACATTGTGCCATGATGTTTTGATGACCTGAAAAGATTAAAGAAGACATCTGAAATTTCAAATGGACCGCACATTAAGTGCATAAGAACTTAGCAAAACATTGAGGCCTGTTCATTTCGGATGAAGCATATCAGCTATACAGCTGAAAACAAAAAATAGAGATCGTTTTACCAACCACGACTATTCCGGCTTATTTTTAAATTTCGCATGGCTCTTTGGCTTAAATTTATATCCATAGCGCCTGGTATAAATAGCCGTAAATTCTGCGCCAAAAAACAAAATAAGGCATGAGTATGAAACCCATAATAAAATAATTATTATCGACCCCGCAGCACCATAAACATTGCCCGGACTGGCCTCCCCAAAATAATAGGTTAATCCTTCTTTTCCAATGGCAAATAACAACGAAGTGATAATCGCACCAATCCAAACACTTCTCCAACCTATATGTACATCCGGCAAATATTTATAGATTAATGCAAATAAAACCGTAATGACACCAAATGAAATCAGCAGTTCTGCAATCCACAATATCAGGTAAGCGATGTTTGGAATCCACTGTACAATATAATCCTGTAAAGCCCTGAGAATGGCCGAAATAACAAAACTAATGAGTAATAAAAATCCGACAACCAAAACAAAACCAAAACTTTTTGTCCGGTCGATTAGATATTGCAGTATTCCACTTTTGGGATCTGACTCAACTTCCCATATCTTGTTAATGGATATTTGCAGGTGGTAAAAGACCCCTGTTGCACCAAAAACAAGGGCAGCAACACCAATTACTGTTGCAATCCATGAGCTTTCGCCGCTTCCCGCATTTTCTATTATCGACTTAATAGCGTTGGCGGCAGACTGCCCAAGGGTTGCCTTAATCTCAGCATAAATGTGCCCTTCAACGATTTCAGCGCCCCAAATATAACCCAGCATGGTAATAATGATAACCAGCAGGCCTGGCAATGACAGGATGGCATAATAAGCCACTACGGCGCTTAACCGCCATGGGTCATCCTCGTTCCATGAAATGGCAGTTCGTTTTATCAAGCCTGGAATATGCTTTATATTAAAGCGTTGGTTGTTTTCCGGATCCGGTACCATTGAATTACAGATTGATGTTTAATAAATGATTCAAAAAGCCTTCCAAATACTTTTTGCAAGGCCTATCATCAGCTTTTCTTTCAAAAAACCGGGTATTAAATGGAGCCTGCGCTGGGAAAAATGGCGTTATGCAAGCTTCAGCCATAGAAATTCTTCAATAAAGAAAAACAGCAATCAGGCAATTATTTCATCAAAAGATCATGGGCCATCCTGTGGAATAATTTCCCCATTTTAGGTTTTTCTTTCCCCATTAGCTTCTATTGGCCAAAATAATATTTTGCTAAAGAAGCGGGGATCACCATTTTAAGCAAATAATATAATGATTTAATACCAATTCATTAAGCCGTTTTTTTTGAAATATTGAAGTTCCGGTATGTTGATTTTGATCAGTTTCCGGTATAATTATTGGCCGCAATTACTCGTACACGGTCTTATTAGTTAATGGATACAGAATCTGTTCAAAAATCTCTAAACCCAAAAATTTTAAAATCATGAAAAAGAAAATGATTCCTTTCGTATTATCCATTGCATTTATCCTGCTTGCCTTTGTTTCCTGCCAACAGCAGTCTTCTGAAGCAGAATTTCAGGAAAACATGGCCGAAATAATGTTGGAAATGCAAGATGTGGTTGAGGAAATCAACGAAATCCAGGATGAAGGAGATATGTCCGTTTTTATCAACAAAACCGATGCTCTCCTCAACAAGCTGGACGATCAGATTGATGAATACCACAATGAAATGGACAGAGCATTGCAGAAAATTGAAAAGGAAACCCGCGACAGGATTATCAGGATAAAACAAAAAATGGTTGAAATTGACTTCCGATTGGCTTTAATAGATGAGGGTGAGACCATAAGGCAGAGAATCCGGCCTACTGTTTATCCTTACATTCAACCAATGCCTATCGACACTTTGGAACCTGCACTGGACGAACCCCTCACAGTACATTACGGGACAGAGGTCAAGAAGGAAATAATAAACAATCTCAATGAACTCCAAAGCGAAGTAGAAGGGTTCATTACATCCTGGGGGGATTAAACCAAAAATCAAAAAACGCAGAAACATTCATCTGTCATGGCTTGTATTATGCCTTCTCTTTTGGCACATCAACCATTGTGGATGGCATTCTACAATCTCATGTTTTTTAAAAACCATGAGATCTGAAGGAAAACACATCTTTTTTGTTTTCAGAAACCCAACTAGTGAATAAACCAATATTGGCTCAGTTTCCCCAAGGCCAACACCTGCACAACATATAATTTTTTTAAAAACCATCCAGATACGCTGCAAACTACCACAAAGTACCTTAGCTGAACAAACTTAAAAACGTTCCAAGTATTTATGGCATGGTTTTATCACTCTAATAAACGAATTAAAAATTAAAAAAAAGGAGTAAAAGTTATGGGAATGATTAAAGTTATTGAAGTTATTGCTTCATCTGATAAGGGTTTTACCGAAGCTACCCAAAATGCTTTAATGGAAGCCGCTAAAACGGTTAAGAACATTAAATCAATCTACATTAAGCACATGAACGCCAATGTAGAAAACAACAAGATTGTTTCATATGCAGTGAATGCAAAAATCTCTTTTGAGATCGAGAAATAAGCAATCGTACTAAGAGGTAAAACGAGGCTGCTGTGATAAAAAACTATTGCAGCAGCCCTCTTAATAATTAATTCCAAACCGGCTGAGTTTGTTATATAAGGTTTTTCTGTCGATTTTCAGAATTCTTGCAGCCAAAGATTTGTTGTAGTTGGCTTCTTTCAGGGCCTTTTCAACAACACGTTTTTCAGCTATTTCAGAGGCATTTTTTAAGTCAAGGGCATTCCCATCCTGCCATTCCAGTTCTGTCTTTCGATCATTTTCGGTTCTCAATTCTTCGGGCAAGCAATCCAATGACACAAAATCGCCCCGTGCAATCAACACGCTGCGTTTTACCACATTGTGCATTTCACGCAAGTTACCATACCATGAGTAATTCTTAAAGGCCTTGACAACGTCGTCATCAAAATCCTTAACATTTTTCTTAAGATCCAGGTTGGCCTCTTTCAGAAAATGTCGTGCAAAAATTAAAATATCGTCGCCGCGTTCGCGCAATGGAGGCAATTCAATTTTGAATTCATTAATCCGGTGATACAAATCTTCCCTGAAATGTCCATCCCCAAGGGCTTTAAGAAGATCACGATTGGAAGCAGAAATGATGCGAACATCAACGTCAATGGATTTGCTGTCGCCGACCCGGGTGATTACTTTTTGCTGTATCACCCTAAGCAACTTCACCTGTGTTTCGTAAGGAAGGTTTCCAATTTCATCCAGGAAAATGGTTCCACTATTCGCTTGCTCAAAATAGCCCGATTTATTGGCTATTGCACCGGTAAATGCCCCCTTCACATGACCGAAAAGCTCACTGGCTGCCAGTTCACGGGGTATGGCACCGCAGTCAATAGCCACGAATTTTTTGTTTTTGCGTGCGCTATTACCGTGGATAAGTCGGGCGATGTATTCTTTTCCAGAACCGGTCTCCCCCTGTATAAGCACTGACATGTGGGTAGGGGCCACCAGTTTTGCCTGGTCAATGATATTTAGCATTCTTGGACTGTTCCCCGTAATATACTCCACCTCTTTTTCGGCAATACTGCTTTTCTTCTGGATGGCCCGCTGAACAATATCACTGATCTCTTCGGGATAAATCGGTTTGGTAACATAATCAAAAGCCCCCGATTGTATGCTCTCCACCGCAGCCCGAATCTCAGCATAGGCGGTCATCATGATAACAACCGAATCAGGAGATAACAGCTGTATTTTCTGTAATAGCTCCGTTCCGTTGATGTCCGGCAGGCGGATATCACACAGGACAACATCAATTCGTTTACTGCGAATCAGTTGAAGGGCTGCTTTCCCCTTCGAAGAAGTATAGGTCAGATAACCCTCACGTTTAAAGTAATTATCCAGCAAGGTGATAATATAAGGATCATCATCTATAATCAGGATGGAAGGGCGCATATATGTGTCGTTTGAATAAACTTATCGTAAAGATAATTAATAATCAGGGCTTCTCCCATACATTATAAGAATTCGATCCTGGCTTTTTCAATGGAGGCAATACAAGCATCTATCTCCCTGATGGCATGCTTAATAAGCTGAGGATCCTCTTCAATGTTTTTCTTTTTCATATACCGGCGCTCGATAAGCCTGAGCAGGTCTGCTGTTTTTCTGAAACCCAGTTGCTCAACCGAGGCCAGCAACCGATGGGCTGATTCAGCAATACCACGATAATCCCTTGCTTTCAATGAGGCTTTGATTTTCTTTTTCATAGTTTTGCCGTTATCTATGAAAGCATCAAGCATCAATAGCGTAAACTCTTTATTTCCCTTGGTTATTTTTAGCAACTCGTTTAGATTATCGTCCGGATCTGTTTTTTCGAGACGGGAAGAATGTGCCATATCAGATCTCTCACCCATTCTTTCGAAGGTGTGATTTACCAATTTACCGAGGAGGTGTTCTTCCTTAAAAGGCTTGAGAAGAACATCATCCATCCCAGCCTTATAATACTCCTCGATGTGTTTTCTTAAAATATTGGCTGTCATGGCAATGATTCTTGTCCGGGACTTCAATCCATATTTATTCTCCATTTTTCTTATCCGTTGCGCCACATCAATTCCGCTCATGCCAGGCATATTGATATCCAGTAGGATCACATTATAATCCCCCGAACTGAATCGATTTAAGGCCTCTTCGCCTGAGCTGGCAAAAACACTTTTCACTTTATATTGATCAAAAATCACTTTTACCAGCAAGCTATTCACTGGATCGTCATCGACAAAAAGCACTCTCAAGTGATTAACCGGGGCCTCGGGCAAAAAAGAGCACGAATAATCACGTTCCGGCAATTGTTTGGTTGTTTTTTTAAAAGTCAAAGCGAAGGAAAATGTTGATCCTTTCCCAAGAGTACTTTGAACTAAAATATTACCCCCCATTGATTCGACAAGATCCTTACTAATGGTCAGACCTAATCCGGAGCCGAAGTACCTGCGGCTAATCGAGTTATCGGCCTGGTGGAAAGGCTTGAAAATAGATTCCAGTTCATCAGGAGCGATGCCGATACCCGTATCTTTCACCATGAACCGCAAGGAGATTCTTTCAGGGTTATTCTCCTGGGTGGAGCAGATTAGGGTGATCCCTCCCTTTTTAGTGAACTTAATGGCATTATTCACCAGGTTGATTAGGACCTGACGCAGTTTGGCCGGGTCGCCCAGCAAGACTTCTTGTTGGTCAGGATCGCATTGAATCTGAAAATCAAGGTTTTTACTTTTATACCGGAGCTCCAGGACATCGTTAACGGCTTTAAGCACGTCAGCCAACCTAAAGGGTTCTTCTGTCGCTTCAACCTGTCCCGATTCAATCTTTGTTAATACTAAAATGTCATCAATGGTTGATAAAAGGTGGTGCGATGAATTATTCACCACTTCAATAAAAGAAGTTTGTTTTTTCGTCAGCCGGGTTTTACTTAATTGTTCACTAAATCCAATGATCGCATTAAGCGGGGTTCGGATCTCGTGCGACATCTTGGCAATAAAATTGCTTTTGGCCTCATTGGCCTCTTCAGCCTCCTTTTTTGAAATCTTTAGCCTTCTCTCAGCCAGCTTGGTTTCCGTGATGTTTTGCAAAACGATCACACACAAAGGACCTTCTTCCGGATGTTTAAGAGGTGTCAGGCGGGCGGCATAGTGTTCTCTTCCATGCATTAATTCCCTGCTTACGGATGTCCCTTCAAAAGCAATCTCCAGCAATGGTTTTAAAACCTTTACTAACCCCCCAGGAAGGCGTTCCACCAAACTTTCGGCCTCAAAATCGGACACGACATTTTTTCCGCGACCAATACTGCAATGCACATGAAGATTTTTATCGACAAGCATCATAATAAGGCTCGGAACATTCTCGGCAAGAACTTTCCAGCACTTTAGTTCTTTCAGCCTCTGGTCATGCCCTTCCATTCCATCTCCCATAATAATGCCCGACTCAACAAAATTGAATTTTAGGGGATCCTTCTCTACCCCAGAAATTTTAAACTGAGCGAATAGTTTAACAAGGGCTCCATCTTTTCGTACATGCTGAATTTCTTTCCCAGGGTGAATCTTATGCGCTCTTTGCAAAAGACTATTCAACTCATCGACCAGATCAGTCTTCCCTGCTGGCAGAAGGGTTTGAATAGACTCTCCAAGTAACTCATCCGGGCTTGAATATCCCAGAAATTGAAGGGCAGGCTGGTTAATTTTTATTATTTTCCATTCCGAATTATAAACGATAACAGGATTGGGCATTATTTCCAGAAACCTGTCCTTCATGATGGCAATTTCTTATGGTTCTACAAATTTTTAACTGAATTTTCATTGCATAATTTACAAAAAATTTCAGGACTGTTGATATTGTTCCACAAAAAACAAAACACTCAGCCGACAATTATATTCATAAGCATCTAATTATTAAACCATTACAAAATTTTAACCAACAACAGAACGATTGGTACAGAATTGGCATTTTAATATAAAAAAGGAACTACCATTAAATCTCAAGAGAAATGAACGTTAGAAGATTATTGGTCTTGACCGACTTTGATGACCTGTCAAAAAAAGTTTTATCATTTGCAAAGAAGCTCGCGGAGCAACTCAAGGTTTCAGAAATCGTTTCATTGAATATCATCACGCCCTCCTACATCTACACGACTACCGGAGATATGATTGCCACAGAGAGTTTAAAAGCCAATCAGCTTAATAATGTGATATTAGAAAAAAACCAGGAACTTGCCGAAAAAGAGGCCAGGCGTTTTTCTACTGATAAGATAATGGTCATCCCCAAAGTCACATTTGGACATAGCGTTACCGGTTTAAACGACGTCATGGAGGAATTAGGTGCAGGACTCCTGGTAAGCGGCAGCCGGGATGAGAACAGTTTTTGGGAAAAATTATTTGGATCTGACACAGAGAAGATTATCCGAAAGATCGATTACCCGGCAATAATACTCAAAAAGGAAACGGAAGTCAGTGAAATCAGGAATATTGCTGTTGCCATTGATGTTAACGAAGAAAACCAGGAAGGCTTGAAAGAAATTCTTGACTTTGGTAGTGATTTCGATGCCCACTTACAGCTCTTGCATGTTATTTCCGATAATAAGATATCCTCGGAAGAAGCCATTGAAAAGCTCCATAACCTGGCAAAGAAATACGAATTAAAAAATTATGAAATCAATATTGTCAACAACGACAGCCTTGAGAGTGGCCTGCACAGCTTCATCAGGAAGAACAACCCAGACATGATCGCTGTACTTTCCCAGGGAAAAAGTAAGATAAAGAAGCTCATCTTCGGCAGCAATATTGAAGATATAATTGAAGAAGCAGATAAACCTGTTTTTATCAGCAGGGTAAGTTAATCTGAAAACCAAAATAAATAAGGTTTTAAGAAGAGGTCCTCTCAAACCAGGGAGTGGCCTCTTCATTTTGTCCGGCTCAGCTCTCCCTGATGCAAAACCCATTCATAATATTTTTTTTGGGGGCCAGGTAAGGCATTAAAATTTACCAGCATAAACACTTCTCATTGCAATCACCAGCTAATCTGAATGCATTTGAAGTCCTAACAGGGTCTTACCAGGTTCGGAGTTCAGTCGTAGTTCAGACGTGCACACACGTTTAAACTACGTCTAAAATACGTGTTATCTAAATTTTATTTATGAATAAAGAAATACCCTGAAAAGGCCCTTTCCCCTGCCGGTGGCAGTATCGGATTTTGCGGAGAAGGTTGGTCGAGAAGCAAAAAATGAGGGCGAAGGGGTTCTCCTGGATGGCAAAAAAGGGGCTGCCTCACCTTATTGAGACAGCCCCTTTTACTTTTGGTCAATTACTGAATATTCAATTTCACCATTTTTGCCAAAACGGGCCTTGAATATTCAATTTGGGTATTTCTTGATTTACATGGATTCAATTTCCTTTATTAGTTCGTCACGGGTCTTACCTAATTTCTTCTGGATTTTCCCCAGCATTTCCTCTCCTTTGCCTTCGCTATAGGTAAGATCGTCGTCGGTCAGACTGGCATATTTCTGTTTCAGTTTCCCTTTCAGTTCATTCCAGTTTCCTTTAATTTCAAATTTGTCCATAATATCGGTTTTTAATTGATTAACAATAAATTCAAAAAAGATACTCTGGAATTACATGTGAAAAAATTATGCCAAAAATGTTCTTTATGACCCGTTTTGTTCTGAAAAGAACCATTGCAGGGATTGACAGGCCAAAAGGCATACAACTCCATTTAAAAAATAAATGGAAGAATGTAGATTTGGGGATAAAAATCCACAACAGGATGGAAATCATGTAACAGGTGAAACAGGGACCCTATCCCCTGTCGATGGATCCTAAACAACCCATGTAAAAAACAGTCTCACCGCTCACTTCTCATTTCTTCAGTTGCTTCCCTGATGGGTTGGAACTCGCTTCCCTCGCGCCATCGGGGCCAGTCGCGGCTGGTGGACAATTCCTGCCCTATTTTAAAATAAAGCCAGAGGTTTTCGTCTATTCCTTCCCAGACCCAGTGCTCGGTAATCACATCGGTGGGACGGTGGTAGCGACTTCTGAGATCTTGCTCAGCCCATTCGGCGAAGGCTTCATCCTTGTCTACATAGTCGCGCCCGCTGCCAGCATAGAGCATAGGTACGCCCTTGCGCATCAGGGGAAAATGATCGGAGCGGTAAAAGGCACCCCGCTCTGGGTGGCTTTCAGGCTTAAGGACACGATTTTGCTCAGTGGCATATTGCTCAAGATAATCCTGCATCTGCGAGGCATTGTAACCTACAACGTTCAGGTCGTGAGTAGGGCCGTAAACATTCACCGCGTCGATATTTATGCCGCCGACGGTCTTCTCAAGCGGAAAGAGGGGGTTTTCGGCATAGTAGGCCGAACCGATCAGGCCCGACTCTTCGGCTGTCACGGCAAGGAACACCACCGAGCGCTGGGGCGGGGGATCCATGGCGGCAAACTTTTCGGCCAGGGCAATAATGGAAGCCACGCCGGTAGCATTGTCCACTGCCCCGTGATAAATGGCGGTGCCTTCTGGCCCTTCCACCTTTCCGAGGTGGTCCCAATGGGCCATGAAGAGGATGGTCTCGTCGGGATATTCGGAGCCTTTCACATAGCCGGCCACATTATAGCATTCAGCCTGAGAATAGTATTGGTCGAAGCTTACGCTGGCGGTCATCTCCAGGGAGAAAGGCTGGAACCCAGCCTCAAGAGCCATGGTTTTCAAGTCCTGGAGGGTATACCCAGCCTTTTCGAACAGTTGTTCGGCCGTGCTTTTCTGGATCCAGCCCTTGACAAGGACCTCGGGGCCGTTGCCATCGCCACCCACCTGGTACTGGGGGCCCGACCAGGAGTTGCGCACCACTTCCCAGCCATAACTAGCGGGATCGGTCTCATGGACGATGAGCACGGCAGCGGCGCCCTGGCGGGCAGCTTCGGCATATTTATAACCCCAGCGGCCGTAGTAGGTCATGGCAAATCCGGTGAACAGGGTGGAATCCTTGAGCTCATAACCCGGATCGTTGACCAGGACAATAACAGTTTTGCCTGTTACGTCGATATTCTTATAGTCGTTCCACCCATATTCAGGAGCCACGATGCCATATCCGGCGAAAACCAACTCACTTTCCTGAAGGTCGATACGGTCCTGCAGCACGGAAGAGCCCACGATCATTTCTTCGGGATAAGAGAAGGATAACTCCTCTCCTGCCTTACTGAGCACCAAGGGCGAAATATTTTCTCCGGTCACCTCCACCAGGGGCACAGGCTGGCGGTAGCTGTCACCATTGGCGGGAAGGAGACCGATCCGCTTGAACTCCTCTTCGATGAAGGCTACTGTTTTTCTTCCGCCCCGCGTGGTAGGGGCGCGCCCTTCAAATTCAGGAGATGACAGGGTTTCTACCAGTTGCTGATAAGAATTACTGAAAGGTTCGTTTCCAGAGTTTTGATTCGACTGACAGGATATCAAAAAAAGAATCGTGATAAGACCTGACATCAACCACGAAAAGGCCGGAAAAACATTTTTTGTCATTGATTTTGGAATTAAGTTGTTGAAAAATCCATGTGCTACCACCCATGCAGGAGGAAAAGTTCTTTGAAAAATTGAAAAAAATTATGGTCTTTATTGCCCAAGGACCTTAATCATTTTGCCTGCCTGCACCCTTTCTGTCAGCTCCATATTATTGAGGAATGAATGCTCTTCCATTTTCTGGGTGGTGACCCCGTGGTAGCGGAGAGCATCACTGAGGGTTCCGGATTGCTGCACCCGCTTAATGTAAATCCTGGTGGGTTTGACATTGATCCTGGCAGGATCGGTTAACCTGGCAAAGCTCCCCATCGTGCTATTGAAGCGCGGCAAAACACTATCAAAAGTTTCCGCTAAACTCACCCCGTGGAAGACATAAAACGTTCCATTGTCATTGATATAATTCGAACGGATGCGCAGGTTTTGAACCTGTCCTGTGCTTTGATCCTGGCTCGACTGTTCTGACAACACGGCAATGGCAGGCATCCCGTTAACGGTGACATTCTGGCTTTCAAGCACATTGACCTCCAGTTGCTGAAGGTCGTTCTGGGCGGCTGCCTGAAGGTTGCTCCCCTGAACCAGCATGAATATCATCAGGGCATTGCCATCCTGTGGCGCCATGCGAACCTGCATGGGAGAGTTTTCGAAAAGCCAGCCCGCAGGGTAATTGAATTTGAATTTCAGCTCGGGATGATAGAAGACATTGTTCTCAGTATAGCCCTGGCGGGGATCCTCGCCATAGACCATGCCTTCGATCATTTGAAGGTAGTGGTTATCATTTACCTGCCAGGTGGCAAAGTCCAGGCTGTCCTTCCAGAGCAGCGCATCGCGGTTCACATCGTTATAACGGTCGCCGGGATCGGGGTGAGTCGATAGGAAAGTGGGCACCCCGCCCTGTTCAGGTGGAGGATTCATCCTGATAAGCAGTTTGTAGAAATCAGCAAATTTTGACCCGTCATAGCCAATCCTGGAAGCGTATTCCACGCCCAAACGGTCGGCTTCACGCTCATTATCCCTGCTGAAGCTAAGAAACAAAAGTTGCATGCCTTGCATGGCATACTCGCCATATTGCCTGAATTTTTCAGAGGCGATCATTCCACCGATCAGCAATAATTGAGCGAGAGTTTGCTTGCTTTGGTTGCTGACCGAATGGCGGGCGGTGATATGGCCCATTTCGTGGCCAATAACGCCGATGAGTTCTGCTTCATTGTTAAAATGGGTCATGATACCTCGGGTAAGGTAAATGTATCCCCCGGGTACAGCAAAGGCGTTAACGACAGGTGAATCGAGGATCTTGATGTGATATTCGAGGTTTGGCCGGTGGGAGATCAGTCCCATTTCCCTGACCTTACTGTCGAGAAAGACCTGCAGATCCGGATCCTCATATAAGCCAAAAGTGGCAATGACCTGGGGGTCGTATTCGGCTCCCATGGCAACCTCCTGGTTAACAGACATCATCATGAACTGCTTTTTGCCTGTCACAGGGTTAACGGAACAGGTAGGAAGGAACATGAGTGCAGTTAAGGCCAATACGGAAAAGGCAAACTGTCGGTATTTCATAATGGGTGCATATTTAAAGAATCAAGATTTTTTGCAGGCATTAAATTTAGCCATTATTTTTTCCAGAAACAAAAAATGCAATAAAACAAATGATCAGAAAAGTTGTTACTTTTGATAAGCTTAAGTCTTATTCAGACCGGTTTATAAAGAAGAGCAGAGAGAACAGGCTCAATGAAGCTCTGGCAACCCGCCTGGTGTAAGGTGCCAAAACCTGCCTTAACTAAAGGAATTATAAACGAAGTAGAAAATGCAAACTCCCGTAATCAACTTTTTTCTTCACAGGGTGCATATGGCTATGCACA
Organism: Bacteroides sp.; assembly: GCA_036351255.1. Classification (NCBI taxonomy): domain Bacteria; kingdom Pseudomonadati; phylum Bacteroidota; class Bacteroidia; order Bacteroidales; family Bacteroidaceae; genus Bacteroides; species Bacteroides sp. The sequence goes on along the minus strand of JAZBOS010000035.1, from coordinate 9,750 downwards.
GGCCTGGCTGCTGATTTTTTGTCAGCATAAACCAGGCTACTTTCATCACAACCAGTTTCTGAAAATTAGATTGCTTTAAGACAATGAACAATGTTTCCTTGCTCTTTAAACAGGTGAATTATTATGCCAAGGTTTTAAGTAAATATCCGCTGGTTAGCGGACACGTTCGCTCGCAATAAACACATCATTTTAACTTGGAACATTGAACCGCAAACCCCAAACTTCAAACTCCATGACCATACCCGAACATATTTCCCAAAGCACGCACCCCCGCATCAGCTATGAGTTGCTCCCCCCAGTGAAAGGCAGCAGTATAGACACCATTTTCTCGACCCTCGACAAATTAATGCCTTTTGACCCGCCCTTTATAAACATCACCTATCATCGTGAAGAGGTTTCGTATGTAAAGCAGCCCGATGGCAGCCTGAAACCCGGGGTGGTGCGTAAGCGTCCCGGCACGGTTGGCATTGCTGCGGCCATCCAGGCTAAGTACAAGGTGGATGTGGTTCCTCATATGATCTGTGGAGGCTTCTCACGCCAGGAAACAGAAGACGCACTTATTGATCTTGACTTTTTGGGCATACACAACCTGCTGGTGGTACGCGGCGACGGCGACAAGATAACGGGACGGTTTACACCCAACCCCCTGGGTCACCGGCATGCTTCAGAGCTTCTTGAACAGATCATTGCCATGAACCAGGGAATTTACCACGAACAATACGTTGAAAGCCCCACCCGGACCAGTTTTTCGGTAGGTGTTGCCGGTTACCCGGAAAAACATCCCGAATCGCCTAACCCTGATGAGGACCTGTTTTACTTGAAGCAGAAAGTGGACAAAGGAGCCGACTATATTGTCACGCAAATATTTTATGATAATCAGGTTTTCTTTAACTTCGTGAAGCGCTGCAGGGAAGCCGGCATCCAAGTCCCCATTATTCCGGGTTTGAAGCCCATTTCGATAAAGGACCACCTCCAAATGCTGCCAAGGACTTTCAGCCTGACCATCCCGCCTGACCTGGTGAAAGCCGTTGGAGCCTGTTCCGACAACAAGCAAGTGAAGGAAGCAGGAATCGAATGGGCCACTGCCCAGATCAGGGAACTGATAGCCAATGGTTTTCCCTTCATCCACATATATACAATGGGCCAGGTTGACCACATTATTAAGATATCAGAGAAAGTGCTGTAATTACAAAAAAGAAAAAAATGACTAGCCTGAATACCCTTAAAGCACTGCTGAAGCAACGTATCCTGGTACTGGATGGAGCCATGGGAACGATGATCCAGCGTCACAAATTGCAGGAAGAAGATTTCCGCGGGGAGCGCTTTGCCCATATCACACAAAAGGTGAAGGGCAATAACGACCTGCTCTCCCTGACCCAACCCCATATCATCAAGCAAATCCACGAGGCGTATCTGGAAGCCGGTGCTGACATTATCGAGACTAACACTTTCAATGCCACCTCAATATCATTGCACGATTACGGGATGGAAGGTCTGGTTTATGAACTAAACCAGGCTTCTGCCCGCCTGGCACGTGAGGCCTGTGAAGCTTATACACTTCTAAACCCCTCGAAGCCGCGTTTTGTGGCAGGCTCTTTGGGTCCCACCAACAAGACAGCCTCCCTCTCTCCCGATGTGAGCAGTCCTGCCTACAGGGCTGTCACTTTTGACCCGCTCAGGGATGCCTATTATGAGCAGATTCGTGGCCTCATGGATGGAGGTGCTGATATTCTTTTGGTGGAAACCGTGTTCGATACCCTTAATGCCAAGGCTGCCCTGATGGCCATCTCGGACTACGAAGAGGCGCATGAAATGAAAATACCGGTAATGGTATCCGGAACAATTACTGACGCCAGTGGCAGGACCCTTTCGGGGCAGACCCCCGAGGCCTTCCTGGCTTCAATAACGCATGCCAGTTTATTGAGTATCGGTTTGAATTGTGCCATGGGAGCTGAACAGCTCAGGCCTTTCATGGAAGTCCTCAGCAAGCATTCCTCTTTCGCGGTTAGCGCTCATCCGAATGCAGGACTTCCCAACCAGTTCGGGCAATATGAGCAGACTGCCCCACAGATGGCCGCCATCATCGAGGACTTCCTGAAGGAAGGGCTGGTAAACATCGTGGGAGGTTGCTGCGGGACTACCCCAGAACATGTACGCCTCATTGCTGAATTGGCCGAAAAATACCCGCCAAGGAATATCCCGGAACCATCATCCCTCACCCGCCTGAGCGGCCTGGAGCATTTGGAGATCAGGCCCGACTCAAACTTTATCAACATCGGGGAGCGTACAAATGTGTCAGGATCCACCAAATTTGCCCGTCTCGTCAAGGAAGAAAAATACGAGGAAGCCCTAAGCGTTGCCCGTGAGCAGGTGGAGAACGGCGCGCAGATTATTGACATCTGCATGGACGATGCTATGATTGATGCCAGGGCTGCCATGACGCGCTTTCTGAACCACATGGCTGCTGAGCCAGAGATTGCAAAGGTGCCGGTCATGATTGATTCCTCCAAGTGGGAGGTGATCGAAGCAGGGCTGAAATGCGTGCAAGGGAAGAGCATTGTCAACTCCATCAGCCTCAAGGAAGGGGAAGATGTATTTCTGCAGCAGGCCAGTCTTATCCACCGGTATGGGGCCGCTGTGGTGGTGATGCTCTTTGATGAAAAAGGACAGGCCGATACTTATGAAAGGAAGATAGAAATTGCGGAAAGGGCATATCGCCTGCTAACCCGGCAGGTGCACTTCCCTCCCCAGGACATCATCCTGGATCCCAACATCCTGGCCATTGCCACGGGCATTGCAGAGCACAATAACTACGCCCAGGATTACATCAAGGCTTGCCGCTGGATCCGGAAAAACCTGCCCCATGTTCATATTAGCGGAGGGGTCAGCAATCTCTCTTTTTCCTTCCGTGGAAACAACCATATCCGTGAAGCCCTGCATGCTGCATTCCTTTTTCATGCGATCCAGGCAGGTATGGATATGGGCATTGTGAACCCTTCCCTATTGATGATTTACGATGAAATACCTCCTGAACTTTTGCAGCTGGTGGAGGATGCCATTCTGAACCGCCGTAAGGACGCCACCGAACGTCTGCTTCTTTATGCGGAACAAGTGAAGGAGAAGCAGGGCGGCAAACGCGCGGAGAGTGACCGTGACGCCTGGAGAAACCTCCCCATTAGGGAAAGGCTGGCCCATGCCCTGGTGAAGGGGCGTGATGAATTTATTGAACAGGATACTGAAGAGATGCGCCTGCAAATGGAAAAGGCGCTGGAAGTCATAGAGGGCCCGCTAATGGACGGCATGAATTATGTGGGTGATCTTTTTGGCTCAGGGAAGATGTTTTTGCCACAGGTAGTGAAAAGCGCCCGGGTAATGAAAAAGGCAGTTGCTTGGCTCACGCCCTTCATTGAGGAAGAAAAAAGCCTGCATGGAAATGTGAGCAGCGCCGGCAAGGTTTTGTTGGCAACCGTGAAGGGTGATGTGCACGACATCGGCAAAAATATTGTGGGGGTTGTTTTGGCATGCAACGGCTTTGAGGTTCTTGATCTTGGGGTGATGGTGCCTGCCGAGAAGATCCTGCAAACGGCACTGGAAGAAAAGGCGGATATTATTGGCCTGAGCGGACTGATCACCCCTTCCTTGGATGAAATGGTTCATGTGGCTTCAGAGATGAAGCGGCAAGGGTTCAACTTACCCCTGCTGATTGGCGGGGCGACCACCAGTTCCTTGCATACGGCTGTAAAGATTGCCCCGGCTTTCGATCATGGAGTGATCCACGTGAAGGACGCCTCAAGGGCAGCAAAAGTCTGCAGTACTTTAATGAGCCGCCAGCGTAAAGAATTCATTGAAGATACCTATGCCGATAGCACCCGGCAAGTGGAAGAGCATAACAAGCGCAGCGCCCAGAAAAAATATCTAAACCTGAAGCAAGCGCGACAGAATCCATTCAGATATGACCCTGAAAAAGCCAGACTAACCAAGCCAAAAATGATAGGCGTTAAAGTTTTTGATGATTATCCCCTCAAGGAGATCGCGAATTATATTGACTGGACCTTTTTCTTTTACGGCTGGGAGATCAAGGGCAAATTCCCGACAGTGCTGGATGACCCCCTCAAAGGCAGGGAAGCCCGTAAACTATTTGATGATGCGCAGAAGTTGTTGCAGCATATCATCTCCAACGGACTTCTGAAAGCCCGCGGTGTGGCAGGAATATTTCCGGCCAACAGCCTTCAGGAGGACGTGATCATTTATGAAAATGAGGAACGTAATAAAGAAATCTTGCGTTTCAACTTTCTTAGGGTTCAGGAAGTAAAGGAAGAGCCGGGCAAAGTTAACCTTTCACTTGCCGATTACATAGCACCCTTACATATGGGTCTGGCTGACCATCTGGGTGCCTTTGTGGTAAGCGTTCACGGAGCTGATGAATTGGCAGATACCTTCAAGGACCAAAAGGACGATTACAACAGCATCATGACAAAAATGATTGCCGACCGTTTGGCTGAAGCCTTTGCTGAGCTATTGCACGAGAAAGTGCGAAAAGAACTGTGGGCGTATGATTCAGATGAGGATCTTCACCTAACCGAATTACTGCGTGAAAGTTATGCGGGCATACGTCCGGCAGCGGGCTATCCTGCATGCCCAGAACACAGCGAGAAGCAAAAGATCTTTGATCTTTTGGGAACCGAGAGAAACACCGGAGCTTACCTCACGGAAGGTTTTAGCATGGTTCCTGGTGCTTCGGTATCAGGCTGGTATTTTGCCCACCCCGGAGCCCGTTACTTCAACCTGGGAAAGATAACACAAGAACAGGTCGAACAATACGCCAAGAGAAAAGAAATTTCAATTGCAGCAGCGGAAAAACTCCTTCGGCCGAACTTATTGTAAGATTTGATTTCCTTTTTTTCAAGACTTTCGGCGAAGAACCCGCTCCCGAAGCATTACAATAGCCTTCACAACAAAGAATTGCAGGGTAAGGAAGAAAATAATGGCTGCCCCTGAGGGAATGTTAAAGAAATAGGAAACAAACAACCCTATCAGGGAACCTGTAATGCCCCACAAAGCTGCAAGCGGAATAATGCGGGCAAAGTTACGGGTGAAGAGCATGGCGGTAATTTGGGGGATGGTAAACAGGCTCAGCACCAGGATGATGCCCACTGAGCGAATGCTGATGACAATGGCCAAAGCAATGATGACTGACATGGTATAGCGGAAAAATTCTACCGGCACCCCCATGATTTTTGAAAACTCAGGATCAAAGGCCGTATGTATGACTGGTCTGAGGTATATCCTGAAAAACATTGCCACTAGAATAGAAAAGGCCAGCAAAAGGTAAAGTTCAGTCTTACCAACCGAAAGGATGCTGCCAAACAGAAAACTCATCAAATTGGGGGTATAACCTGGTGTCAGGAAAACGAAGATGATTCCTAACGCCATTCCCAGAGACCAAAGGATAGCAATGGCACTATCTTCGCGGACTTTTCCCTTTTGCGAAACCCACTCAATTCCTATAGCCGACAAAACAGCAAAAACAGCAGCACCTATAAGGGGGTTGATACCAAAGAAATAAGCCATTCCAATCCCACCAAACGAAGCGTGGGTGATACCCCCACTGATAAATACGATCTTTCGGGAAACGATGTATGTACCCACCATCGCTGAGATTATGCTGGTGAGCAATGCGGCCGCCAGCGCATTCCTGAAGAATGCATACTCCATTATGGAGAAAAACTCACTCATATGTCATGCTCTTTTAATACCCGGTGAGGCACTGGCCCGTGGGCGATGATATCAACCGGACAATTATAAACCTTCAGGATGTCCTCGGTAAGTTGATTTGAGGGATGATAATGCAGGTTACCATTCACACAGGCAATGGTCTTCACTATTGGGCTAATGGTACCTATGTCATGGGAAACCAACAGAATAGCCATTTTGTCATTCAATTTATTTAGCCACTGATATAACTCCCGTTCGAACCCCTTATCCACAAAAGTATTGGGTTCATCAAGGATGAGCAATTGAGGCTCATTAATGATTGCCCGACTCAATAAAGCTTTCTGCAATTGTCCTCCCGAAAGCTCCCCAATGGGTTTTTTGGCAAATTTGGTTAATGCGGCTTCATCCAGCAGTTGACAGACCCTGTCCTTCTGCTCCCTGGTCAGATGGGGAATTAATGACCTTTTTGATTTGAGTCCCGAACATACCAGGTCTTTTACAGTGATGGGAAAACTCTTATCAATGGAGGAAACCTGGGGAAGATACCCCATCCGTGGCTTCCCCTGGGGAAAGGAAATGTTCCCATTAAAAAGCGGCAGGATACCCAGGATGGCTTTCACCAGGGTGGTCTTGCCTCCGCCATTGGGCCCAATGATACCAATGAAATCGTCAGGAAAGATCTTGAGGTTAACGCTTCTCAAAACGGTTTCTGAGAAATACCCTGTGGAAACATCTTTCAGTATTACGAGGGGTTTTATCATTGAAAGTGTTGTTTTAATACTTCCATTAAATGATTCATTTCGTGCATCCAGTCGTAGGCCATAGGGTTAATACGAACAATGGTAGCCCCGGTTTCTGCGGCAACCAATTCCGCGTTGCGCTGGTCGTATTCTTCCTGGATAAATATCACCGGGATGCTTTCTGCCCTTGCCTCCGAAATAAGGTGACTCAGCTGAGCTGGGGAAGGCTCCTTGCCTTCGTGTTCGATGGAAACCTGCTCAAGGCCATAATCCCGGGCAAGGTATGTCAGGGCAGGGTGAAAGATCAAGAAACGCTTTTGCAGCATGTTTTGAGTGGTCTCAAGCATCTCAGCATGCAGTAGTTCCACTTCCTCCACTATGGCTGGGAAAGCTGCGTCAACCTCATCCTGGTATTCCGGATAAACTTCAACGAGGGCATCACGAATTTCTGGCAGCAGGCTTAGCATAACTTTGGGGGACATCCAGACGTGGGGATCTACTCCTCCTTCATGAACATGATCTCCGTGAACAATGGGTTCGCCACGAATCAGCTCCACCTTGGAAGAAAGATCCACTTCAAGCAGTTCTGGGTTGATTTCACTCAAGCGCCGAATGAAGGCCTGTTCATAGCCCAGATAGCCAAAACGAAAATACAACCCTGAATCGGAAAGCTTTTGCATTTGCCGTGCAGAAGGGGAATAGGTACCATGGCTTGCCCCTTCAGGGACCATCACATTCACTTCAAGCGTCTCACCCGTCAACCGGTCGACAAAATATTGAAGCGGCAAGATGCTCACTGAAACAATATCTGTTTTAGGCTCCCGGATTCCGCAACTTATCAGGAATGCAGGCAATAGCATCAAAAGCAAAATAGCTCTTAAGTTATACTTTTTAACAACTTTCATTTTTTTAGTTTTATTTAATTTTTCCAAAAACTTTTCATTGCTGGAAAAGGAATAATCAAGTCGACCCCGTTTAATTTTTGCATTTTTTGCACCTTCCCTGGATCAAAAGGTCAAAGTGAGTGGCTTCAAAACCCTCAGGAAGATCTGGTGTGCCAAATACTTTGTGAGAAATGCAAAATACCCCGTTGCACTCACCACAGAAAAAATGGATATGATGACTGCTTTGTGCCACATCATTTTGGGGCGTAAGGGCATAGCGCAACTCACCACCATCAAGGGCAATGCTGTGAATCACATCTTGTTTCAAAAAGCTCCTGAGTGAACGGTAGACCGTAGTCCGGTCGAAATGTTCACCGATCTTTTCCCGGATCTCCGGCTCAGATAGGGCTGACCCCGCCTTCCTCAAAGCTTTCAATATCTCTATACGGCAACGTGTACGTGATAATTTTTTCTCCTCAAGCAAAGCATAAATCTCTTCCATAAAGGTTAATTTTTTGCAACCTTGTTGCAAATTTAAGCTTTTTCCCTTTTCTTATTACCTTTTAGAAAAAAATTCACCAAAAAATCAACAAATAATTTAATCCACGGTTTAATTACAAAACGGGCCAAAAATGAAAAAAAAGATTAACCTTCTTTTCCTAATCCTGACATCAGTCGGAATGAGTTCTCTTGCCCAGTCAGTTGAGAAAAGGGAATTTGAACAATCTGTTAAGATGCATCAAGTCCCCGGGCAGATATTGGAATACCTCTCCCCTTTTATGGACAAGGCCAAAAAGGTAAAATACTTCCGGGAATCGGATGGGGAAAACCTGACATGGGAGGTTAAATTAAAATTCAAGGGAAGACAATTCAGTATTGAGTTTTTTGATAACCACACGTTAAAAGACATTGAAGAGTTGGTCAGGTGGAAAAGCCTTGAACCGGAGGCAGGCGTGCCCCTGAATGATTATTTTGAATCAAATTATCGCCGTTTCCGGATCAAGCGGATACAAAAACAGTACCATCCTGGAAAAGATGTAGAAATGACAGCATTCATTGAAAAGGTCCTTTCCGCCGATAACCTGCCTCCCAGCGGCTTTGAAATCGAAGCCGAGGTCAGAGGTCATGACCGCGGTGATTTTGGGTTTTTCGAATATCAGTTCGATGCTTCCTTTAACTTGGTTTCCAAACGTAAAATAATCCCGGTTTCCGATGGCAACTTACTTTTTTAAAAGGTTAATAATTCTTTTGTTTGCCATCATGGGGGTTTCAGTCTTTTCACTGAAAGCACAGACTCCTGTTGAATTCAAGGCAGAACCTGCTTTATCCCTTTCGTGGAAAATAAATGACCGCTGGGGGCTGAACGGCCAAGTAAAGATGGGACAACTACTTAACGGCAATACTGCCAGTGGATTTGAAAAATCTTTCACCGAGCGTTTTGAATTGCAGGCTTTTGCCAATTATTCTCTTTTTGGTTCAAGAAAAATTTCGCTGGGATATGTGGCCGGAATGGATGACCCATTTCTGGAGGAACCAGGCTATGAGCATCGCATTACTGAACAGTTTTCTTTTGTTTCTACTGCGGGTCAGATTCGCCTAGCTGTTAGGCTGAGGGCTGAACAGCGTTTCCGTACCAGTGGCTTTCAGCAAAGGTACCGGGCCCGCATTAGTACCGACATTCCTCTGCGTGGCGAGCGCCTTGATGAAACCGAACCTTACCTGATCCTTCAAAATGAAATCCTTGCATCACCTGCTGATGGAGAAGTGCCTCTGGACAACCGTCTGGATGCCGGTATTGGCTGGCTGCTTCCCGGAAAACAAAAATTTCAGGTGCAACTGCAACACCGTTTTGAGAAAATGAACCTCCCCCACAGGGGTCACGTCATTCAAATCGTAACAGCCTATTTCTTTAATTTTTAGGAGGGAGGTCTCCTGAAAATTTGACTACTTCAAGTCCTTCCGGAAATAAAAATGAGTAGGGTTTCTGCCAGATTTGCTGAATCAGGCCCAGCGCTCATCCTATTTTAAACTGGAAGAACAGGAAAAGCCTCTTTTTCAGATTCCGAATTTTTTTTCTTGCTATTGAAGTTTTGGCTTCGTTTTCCTTCGCGGGATAAAGAAACTGCATGGCCTTTTCCGGATCAAAAGGATTTTCACGGAAGTATTCAAGCATGGCTTTCACGCCAAGACATTTCTGGATGTCATCTTTTCGGGACCTCCTGAAAAACAGATTGGATGGATGAAGGTGTTTTTTCTCAAATTCTGGTTTCCCTTCAAAGTTGATCTCAAGGATATTGATCTGATAATCAGGGGTATCAGAAAAACTAACCGATTCCACCTCAGAATACTTCAGGCTATAAAACCTGTTGCCAAAAGCTTCCACAAGCTCTTTCCCGAAAAACTCCCCCTCA
>JAZBOS010000034.1 GCA_036351255.1 Bacteroides sp. | reverse complement strand
GCCTGGGCTGTATCAAGCGCTCTGATCAAATCGCTGGAAATCACATGATCAATCTGAAAATTGCCCAGGTGAAGGCCTAACCGCTCAACTTCCTGTCGACCCTGTGCGTTTAATGGCCCATCACTGCTGCCCTGTAATAACTGCTTTTCGTTGGCTAGCGTTTGTCCATGACGAACTAAGATGATACGCGTTAATCCGTTGATGTGTGTGTGCATTATTCTTTTCTAAGATAATTCGTAACTTTTCAGGCAACCCTGCTGAAGGGCGGGGGGTGTGGTGTGGCGGCTTCGTCGCCACACCACACCCCCGAATTTCCTCGCAGGCGAAGGTGTTACGCTAATTCACCAACAAAGTTTATTCGGTTTCAGCCAACCGTTTTTCAACTTCTTCAAGAAAGACCGTCAGTACCCGATCTACCACACCTTTACGTGCGCCAAACATCAGTTTTTGTCCGACAGCGTTCAATGGGTAAGCAAAGATGGAAAGGTTGGTATGACCTGCTTCATCGACGGTGAAAGTCATTTCTAATTTACTACGATCGCCTAAAACCTCGCCTTTCAGTTTCTTATCCATTTGGACGTGGAGTAATTTACCTTCCGGCTCACTTTTCAGGATTTTACCGCCCAATTGCTTCACGCACGTGTAAGCAGCTTTGTAAACCGCCTCAAAGGAATATTCAAATTGCTTGGATCTTGTTTTTTCATATGGCATAATTTAAAGCTCCTCAATTTTGATCGCTTGATGAAATTCACTTACTAATGATAGTGAAGGCATCCCCGTCCCAGGTAAACTGGCAGCAGCAGTTCCGCATGCCATCGCCCAGGGCAAGGCAACATCGATCGCATCGCCTTCCGCTAGCCGCCAGACCATACCGGCAACCATGGCATCCCCGGCACCAATCGGGTTTTGCGCAGTAATCTGAGGTGTTTGACCCGTCCAGCAGTGTTGCGAGTCACTTAAAAAAGCACCTTTGTCACCCAGGGAAACCAGGATATTCGGGATACCCTGCGCATGGAGATCGGCAACATACTGTGGTAACTGGTGAGGGTCCTGAATATCTACGCCAAGCAGGGCACTCAGTTCATGCACATTGGGTTTGATCAGAAATGGCTTCTCTTCAACACCCAATTGCAAAGGAAGACCGCTGGTATCTAAAACTGCATGCGCTTCTGCTTGGTTGATTTTTCGGATGATCCTGGCGTAGATGTCCTCAGGCACCCCGTTGGGAATGGAGCCTGCCAGCACCCAGAAGTCTCCCGGACTAACTAGGGTGTCAACTTTTTCTAAAAGGGCGTCGATTTCAGCTTGAGTCACGTACGGACCAGCTTCATTCAACTTGACATAATGGTTTTCAGCCTGGTCCACAATGCTAATATTCGTACGGGTCTCACCCTGGATGGGGGTCAGGTCCACAGCAATCGCCAAAGATTCAAGCCCTGCCGAAATCACCTCGCCAGTGTGACCGCCCACAAATCCAAGGGCCACATTTTTTGCACCCAATGACTGCAGCATCCGCGAGACATTAAAACCTTTACCGCCAAAATCAATGCGCATACTCGTCATCCGCATAATATCGTCAAAAACGATTTGCGGCACTTTATATTCTTTATCCAATGCAGGGTTAAGCGTGACGGTATAAATCATCTTATTGCCCTTCTTTTCCCTGGCCTCTGGAAACAACCTGCCCGTCCTTTTTACGAATTGCAGCCAGCAGACCGACGAGAATGCCAAGGCCTGTGGTGAAAATAACCAGGATGGTCTTGCCCCATAATTCATAAATAACCTTGCGAAGCTCTAGGCCGATCATGAAAGCCAAAAACATGGCTAAGATTTTTAGAAAATCAATCAAGATGACCTTAAAAGTGCGACCCTTTTTCCAAGAACGGATCACAACAGTCACCAGCGCGGCAATAAAACTGAGGATAATCGCCATACCAAAATCTGGCTCGGTTTGGGAGGCTCTGTAAAATAGCCCATAATACAAACCAATTGCAGCCCCGATCAGGACGAATTGAAAGTATAGCCGATATTGTTGCCCCTGTGGTTTAGCCTGACTCATTTTGCACCCACATCCCAGAAATGCCTGATCAATGCTTGTTCGGCTGCAAAGGTCCAGGCATTGTTAGGTCCCAATGCTTGGGTAATGT
>JAZBOS010000033.1 GCA_036351255.1 Bacteroides sp. | reverse complement strand
TGGCCAGCACATCAATGCTCAGGGCGGTTTCCTCCCCCGATCGCAACACCCTGGCTTGCATATCAAAATAAACCTGGTCATCGTGATTGACAAAAACCAGTCTTTCAGCAAGTGGAACAGCTCCTGGTGAAAATAACACCAGTTGAGAAACACCGGAAGGAAAGTCATTCAGGGGCAACCTATAAGTCACCGCCATTTCATTTCCCTGTTCATGCTTTAAGAACACAGCTTTTCCCTTTGATTGGGCCAGCAGTGAAGCGTTTGCTAATTCACGCGTGCCTGTAATATTGACTTCAAGTTCCTCATCCCCCATTTCAGCCCTGAGCACGAAGCCATCCTTCTCTGCCTGGGGCAAGGGCTTAATAAGAGCTAGCCCTTCCCTTTCAGGAGTTTCAGCAAAATAGTGCTTCCCCGCTTCAGGTCTGAGGGTAAAAAGCCCCAGCCCGCTGGCATTGGTTTCAAAACCGGCAACAAGGTCCCCTTCCTGATCCTTGATCTGGCCCTTTACCTTTACCCCCCTGCCGGTAAGGTCCGAAACCCTGATAGCCACCCTGCTCTCCAGGCCATCCACCAAATGCCCCCCCTCGGGAAAAAATTCAATGATCATCTCCTCCCGCGATTGCTCAAGGGCGTCATTAAATTCCCGGTTAAATTTTCGCATATCATTATCAATCTGGTTTGCAAAGGAAGGATTGCTGACATAAAAATATTTGTGAAACCAAAAAGACTCATCCAGATTCAGCATCAGGTCGGAATACGCCCTTATCACATAATTGCCATCGGGAATAGCTGGCTCCAGCGAAATCTGTCCATTAAAATGCCCGTTCTCGGGTCGGATTATCAATTCGCGGACTTTTTCGCCCCGAACGTTCCACAGTTCGAGGTAAACATTGGCCGTATCCTGAACGGGCGAATGGTCGATGGCCCATACAAGGTACCCTTTCAGCCAAATGGTTTCCCTGGCTGCATAATGCTCTTTGTCAAAATGAATGAAAAGTTTTTGGGGAATCAGCGCATCCTGATAACTTCTGAGTAGCAGGGGGATTTCATCTATTGCCCTTGGCTGTGCAGCTAGTAAGCAGCTCAATCCCGGGGACAGAAAGAGAAAAACAAATAAAGAAATACGTATTCTTGCTTGTTTCATAGTCAAGGATTTTTCAGGATGAGAAAGGAAACCGCAAACAACGGCAGAATAAATTTACGAAAAAATAAAAGGTGGTTAACAACCCGGATACTCCTCGGCAGGGGCAAAATACAATCGTCCATTCAGTGCCTTTCCCCAATGCTATTTCAGGGGAGGAAGGTTAAAAGCACCTCATTTGCAGTTTATCACTTATGCCTTAAACTATCAAAAACCCTTCCAAAATGTCATTTTGTCATCCAAGGAATCAGGGAAATTGAACTGAAAAAATGGGAAAAACTGCCTTTAAAAATTTCACCCGGGCAAATAAAAGGGCTGCCTCACGCATTCGGGGCAGCCCTTATTATTGATTAAATCACCAGATACTACCAGCCAGGATTCTGCTGAGCAGCAAGGGTGGGGTTGGCGTTGATCTCAGCCTGAGGAATTGGCCACAGGAAAAGATGGTTCTCGTATGGTACAGAAACCACCGGGTAAGGGCCAGTATAGGGCCCCAATGAGAGATCAAATTCCGCAGCAGCTGGCAAACCATTGGCCAGTTTACCGGGTATCCCATCAATGGGGAAGTGCGGGCAATGCTGCAGCCTGCTGATATCCGGCCAACGGCGGCCTTCAAAGGCAAGCTCTATCCTTCTTTCATAAAGGATGGCTTCCAGCAATTCAATATTATTAGCGAAATCTTCTGAAATGTATGCCTGGGTTGAAGGATCAGCCAGCGAACGGTTACGCACCATATTCAGGTACATCAGGCCGTTGACCACATCGCCCTGGCGGGCATAAGCTTCGGCCAGGTTAAGCAAAACCTCGCCATAACGCATCATCGGTGAAAGGTCGGTATACCCAACGTCATCGCGGTATTTGTTGGTATAGATTACACCACCGTCGGTAATTATCATTTCGTTTGAGCGCCGCTTATCATCGTCCAGCCAGAAGGGATTCCTCCAGTTAATAGGACTAAAGCAAACCAGCAAACGCCTTTTAAATTGCGAGGCAAGGGCTCCGTTGACACTTGGATAGTTGGTTGGCGAGCTTTCCATGCCAAAAAGGTACTCATCGCTGCCATAGTTGTTGGCAAAGACGGTCCAGGGCTCAGCCCCAAGGGCGTATTGACCGGCATAGATACCTCCACCGACAAATTTAGAAGCTTCAGTGATGACCCCGGGCATATTCCACATATGCTGATGAATACGGGCCTTATAAGCAGCAGCTGCTCCTTTGGTACCTCTGGAAACTTTCCAGTTACCATCCCATTCTGACTTCAAAGGTAAGTACTGCTCAGCAAGTTCAAGGTCCTCCAGAATCCAGGTGTAGCACTCGGCAACCGTATGTCTTCCGGTGGCAAAGCCCTCATCAATGGCCTGTTGCGTTGTGAAAGGCACTTTATGGTAAGGAACACCCATGTGAGAAGCATCAGCAGTATGCTTATAGGGACGCGAAAACATAACCAACAATTCATGATAAGCAGCTCCTCTAAGCAACAAGGCTTCCCCCTTATACTGATTAGCCTTTTCCTGGGTTATTACGCCATTATCAGCTGCAACCTGAACACCGTCAATCACAATGTTTATTCGATTGATCAAACGGTAGGTATCCAACCAATAATATACATTATTGGCGGTCGTTGCGTTATAGGTGTTCTGATAAGTGATCGCGTAAAAGGCATAGATGTTCACAACATCTTCACCACGGTTTTCACCCTGCTGAACAAAAGCGGCACCAAAGGGATATCCGCGCTGGCCACCATTATAATCGCCGATTTGGGCAGCCTGGTACATGCCAAGGACCGAAAGCTCCACTTTCTCAGGGGTGGAGAAGGCCACCGTCTCAGAAATCTGGTTGAAGGGTTGCAGGTCTATGATTTCATCTTCCGAGCAGGAAGTGAAAAATAAACCAAAGGCAAAAGCCGACAGCATAACCAGCTTGCCTGCCATTTGCTGAATATTATGTAGTTTCTTCATAATTGACTTCATTTTTTAGGTTACAAACTCAGGTTAACACCAAAGGTAAGGGTCCGCTGACGGGGGGTGCCGTTGAAGTCCGTTCCAAGGAAACGTTCACTTTCCGGGTCAATGCCGGTGTAATCGGTGAACATGAGCAATTCGGTGCCTGAGACAAAGATTCTGAGGCGGTCAATTCCAAGACGTCCGACCAATTCCGTAGGCAAGGTATAACCCAAAATCAGGTTCTGCAATTTAAGGAAATCACCCTTCTCAACAAAGCGTCCCGAAGTTTCGTTCTGACGGTTGATAAAGTTCGTGCGACCGTACCATAACTTGGGGGTCCAGCCATCACCCGGGTTTTCGGGGCTCTGCCACCTGCCCAGCAATTCGCTTCCAGCATTGGTAAAGGAGTTGGATACCAGGTCTGCACGCGTGCGGTTCATGATATAGTTTCCACCTGAGAAACGGAACATGGCAGTAAAGTCAAAGTTTTTCCACCTGACAATGGAATTCACTGCACCAAAATAGGTAGGCATAGAAGGACCAAAAATGATCCTGTCGTCACCAGTCAGGGCACCAGCCTGTGAAATATCGCCCGGGTTATTGGGATCATACAGCTTGTATGATTGCGATGCAATATCACCCTGTACCAGGCTGCCATCAGCCCTGCGGTAAAGCGGATTACCATTGGCGGCGTTCACCCCTGCATAGTCGTAGCCATAAACAGAGTAAAGAGATTCTTCCCTTTCATTAATCACATAAGTATAAATCATCGGACGCTCGGTAGCCAGTTCAATGACCTCGTTCTGAACCAGTGAAAGGTTCATATCCACCGTCCACGAGAAATCACGGGTACGGAAAAAGTTGGCCTGAACACCAAACTCGTGGCCCCAGTTCTTCAACTGCCCAATGTTCTTATTTACACTGTTGCCCGGAATACCAAATGAAGGAGGCGTCGGAGCAGCCAGAATCAAACCGTCCACATTGTCAATAAAATAATCATAGGTCAGCGAATATTTCCCATCCAGAATGGAAAGGTCAATACCTACGTTGGTCTTCTTACTGGTTTCCCATTTCAACTGATCATTACCCATCTGGCTGAAGGCAATACCCGTATAATCGGCATACCTGACACCACTGTAAAGACCCAGGTAAGGATAGTTGCCAATATTGGCGTTACCTACTTCGGCGTAAGATGCCCTGATTTTCAGATCAGACAGCCATTCGACATCCTGCATGAACGACTCGCGGGAGATGGTCCAGCCAACAGACCCTCCGGGGAAGAAACCCCACTTATTGGCCTCCGGAAGAGATGAAAGACCATCATAACGTGCTGAAAGTTGCAGGAAGTACTTTGAATCAAAATTATAGTTCAAACGGCCTGCATAGGAGATGATCCCGTTTTCGCTCATGCTCCCTGAGGAAAGCTGCGTAGCATAAGTGCCACCGATCAGTCCTTGGTTAAAATACGTATCCGACATGGTAGTACCACCGGCAAAGAAGTAATTATAACGTTGCTTTCCAACTTCATTCACCAGCGTCAGGTTAAGGTTATGGAGATCAGCAAAGGTCTCAACATAAGAGAGCGTATTTACTGTGTTCCAACGCTGATAATTAGACTGGTTGTTGTATATCCTACCGTCCACTGAGGCACCGTCACCATGAATTGGGTTCCAGTACATCAATCCTTCTGTCATGGAAATGTCTGCGCTCAGCCGGGTCTGGAAAACAAGGGAAGGCAAAATATTGACGATGCCGTAGGTCCCAACCATGGCCCGATTCACTTTGGAATCGTTTTTGTTTTGGTCAATGACGTACATAATGTTGGGAAGGTTGTCGTCAATGGTGGCAGTATTATTCCAGCGACCAACCAGTTGCGGGTTGCCAAAATCGATGTTATATCCTGTTGGATGATCGGGATTAAGCACCGGTGTATTGGGCAACTGGCGAATGGCCGAAAAAATATTACCCGACAATGAGTTCTCACCCGTATTCAGTCCTAAATAATTGGAACGGGCCAGATTGGCATTAATACCGACGTTCAGCCATGTCCTGACTTTCTGATCCACATTGGCTCTTAAAGTGATACGATCCATGGCGTTGGGACGGGTAATCCCTTCCTGGTCGGTATATCCCATGGAAAAATAATAAGAGGTTTGGGGAGTAGCTCCTGACAACGACAAGTTGTGGTCTTGCTGGAAGGCATTGGTGCGCAAAACCTCCGTCTGCCAGTCCGTATTCAGTCCGGCAGCAACGGCTGGGTTGCTAAGGCCCGCATTGCCAAACATTTCAGCCATCAGGGGCAACCATTCTTCCTCACTGGTGAGGTCAAATAACTGAATGGGCTGAGCTACGCCAAAGTAGTTGTTGTAACTCATCTGAAACTTTCCAGCTTGCCCCCGCTTGGTGGTAATAAGCATAACACCGGCGGCAGCCCTTGATCCATAAATGGCCGTAGCTGAACCGTCTTTCAGAATTTCGATGGACTCAATGTCAGAAGGGTTAATGTCAGCCAAAGCATTGGTATTGGCATAGCCTCCAATGTCTCCGGTAATAATGGGCTGACCATCCACAACAATCAGTGGATAAGTCCCCGAAGTAATGGATGCAATCCCGCGGATACGAATCCTGGGGGCTTGTCCAAGGATACCTGTGGTTTGGGTGATTTGCACCCCGGCAGCACGGCCTGCAAGCTGGGCATCAAAGCTGGGAGCAGCCAGGTTGGCCATATCCTCGCCCTTTACCTGGGCAATGGAACCGGTGACTTCGCGCTTGCGCTGGACGCCATACCCCACCACTACAAATTCCTCAACGGAAATGACATCCGGCTCCAGGGCTACATTGATCAGGTTGCGCCCTCCTACCGGTATTTCAACCGTACGCATCCCAATAAAGGAGAACACCAGCACCGCCTCAGGCGATACCTGGACCTCGTACTGACCGTTAATGTCGGTTACAGTACCCTGCGTGGTTCCTTTTACCACTACGGAAACACCCGGAAGGGTGCTGCCATCCGAAGCATCAGAAACCCTACCTGTAACGCGAATCGTTTGCCCATACAGGCTGGCGCCCATAAATAGCAAAAGTCCGGTTAGAATCAGAATTCGCTTCATGTTTGTTTTGTTTTAGTTTTTAATTGATTGAGTTGGTTCTTACCCCTCGGGCAATAAGCCCCAAAAAGGGAGCACTAATTTATTAAAAAATGTTATTGTTTGTTAATTTTTTTGGATTTCTAAAAAATTATTAGTATAGATCGATTTTATACAATTGCTTAATGTTAATTTCTATTTTTTAATGCATTCTCATTCATTTATTTATACATACCTATCCGAATTTTTTTTTTACTTTTTTGTTCTGTTTTATGTAAATCATTATTATTAAATGTTTTCATAAAATAAAAATTGTATGAAAAAACAAAAAGGCCGTCTCAGGCATTTGAGACGGCCTCTTCAAATCATGGCATGAAGCAGAGGGATTCCCCTGCCCTCATGGTAAAATCTTAATATTGGTTTTGTACAATATTCGGGTTCGCATTAAGCTCACTTTGAGGGATCAGGAATACCCATTTCGGATTCACGCTGGGCTTATCCTGATACATACCATCTAAGTAAAGATTAGGATCAGCGCCCGATCCGGCTAAGTCAAGCACCTCATCATTCCTTAACATATCGAACCACCTGAAGCCTTCAAAGAATAGTTCAATCCTCCTCTGGAGGAGAATCTCGTCGATAAGTGCCTGTCCTGAATTGGTTGAAAGCACATAGCCTTCATCCCTGGCAGAAACCAATTCAAACAATACAGACCTTGCCAGATCTTCGTTCTGGGCAGCGCCCGGACGTGCAAGTGCTTCTGCTTCAATCAGGTACATCTCTGAAGCCCTCATATGAATGACATCCATTGGATCAATCGTTGGTCCATTGGACTGAACCATCTTAATGTGCATATAGGGCACCATGTTGTGCGAAGAAGAATTGTTTACAATGGCCCTGTATTCGGCAACGGCAGCATTAAACTCTTCCTGACTGGCATACCTTCCT
>JAZBOS010000032.1 GCA_036351255.1 Bacteroides sp. | reverse complement strand
CTGGTTCGTTAATCAACCCTAAAGCTAATCAACGGGTATTTTTTTGCGCTACTTTTTTGGCTTTCCCAATTTCTCAAAGATCGTTGCCCCTACATTTGGGGAGTGCAAAGGTAAAAAGGTTTTTTAATTATTCAATGCCTTATTGAAATAAAAAATAAAAATAATCACCACCACCCTGATTTTCACAGCAATAAAAAACCGCACCCGAAGGTGCGGCTCAAACCTATGAAGCGAAACACGAAAAGAAGCCAATTCAGATTATCTGCGTGCGTATTCACGATAACGAAGTTCATCAAAGATCTGCCGGGTATTAATGGTCACATCATCTGCCTCTTCTTCAGGCTTGGAAATCTGGCTGAGATCGAATTGCATTTGCAGGGCAAAACAACGAACTTCAGTTTGTTTTTCCATCATCATAACTTTAACCATCTCAGGCAGGGAATCAGGAATTTCTTCCACTTTTACTGGAATCTTAACAATCCCGCTTACGCTGTAGAATGACATGGTGCGCTGGGGCTTTCCTCCAAAAACGTTTACACTGGCAAACATCATCATGGAGATCAAAACGGGGATTAAAATTTTTGTTTTCATGATCTGGGGGTTTTATTTTTTTAGTTTTTCTGTTCAGTATTCAGTGCCAAACAACTGCATTCCAATTGCGTGCCATAAATCGTAACTCTTTGATTTTATTTATTTTATAAGAACTAACAATTCTTTCCTTTAAACCCTTGTTCAGTTCTTTTGTTCGGTTTTGGCTGGAATTTGTCCGGTTTCGAACACAACAGAGAAGCCATTTTGATACTATGACGCCATAAACAAAAAAAATGTTACAACAAAACCGCCTTTTTCATGCAGGATCTTTACAAAAAGTCCTGAACCCCCCCGCGGAGCGAGGCTTCCATATCTATTCGAAATACAGTTAATAAGCGAATTTCATTTTTATTACCTTTACACCATTCAAAAAACAAGAAAAAACATTTGATAATCAAACCATTAACCAACCCTGGAAAAGCCCTTGCAAATCCAGCTCATAGAGAATATGACACCAGGCGGCAATTTATCTGAGAAGTTCCTCGCCTTCCTTGAAGAAAACCAACTGGTCAGTAACCCTGACCGCGTCCTGCTTGCCGTCAGCGGAGGAGTCGATTCAATGGTAATGGTCAGGCTTTTCAGCCAGTCAAGCATACCGTTCGCTATCGCACACTGCAATTTCTCCCTGAGGGGTCAGGATTCTGAACTGGATATGGAGTTGGTAAAAAACACTGCGCACAGCCTCAAAGTCCCGTTTTACAGCATTACCTTCAATACCCTCGAATACAGCCAGGAACAAGGCATCTCCATCCAGGAGGCGGCCCGCGAACTCAGGTATAACTGGCTTGCCGATACAGCCAAAGCTCACCAGTATTCACTGATTGCCACCGCCCATCATCTGGACGATTCCATTGAAACCATGCTGATCAACCTGTTGAGAGGCACCGGGCTCAGGGGGCTTGCCGGGATTCCCCTGAAAAATGGTAACATCATAAGGCCCCTGCTTTTTGCGACACGGGAAGAGATAGAAGTCTTTGCCGATCAACAGCAAGTCGGCTTTCGGACCGATATCAGCAACCTTCAGGATAAATACCTTCGCAACCGCCTTCGCCACCAGATCATTCCTATTCTTAAAGAAATTGATCCGGGTTTTGAGCAAAACATGGGATCCTTCCTTGTAAGGATGAAAGCCTCTGCTGAGTTCCTCGAACAGGAGGTGAACCATCAGAAGGCAATTTGTATGAACCCTGAAAAAAACGGTGTTTCCATCCGGATCGAGAAATTGCTGGCTACTTCATCCCCTCAATTGATGCTTTATGAGTTCCTGAAAAACTACCATTTCTCGGGTCCTGTCTGTGAAGATTTGTTCAAAAGCCTGAATGCACAAGCTGGCAAACTATTCTTTTCAAAAACCCACAAAGCCATAAAGGACCGCGATCAAATCTTCATTGTTCCCCTGGGCCAGGATGCCTTCGAACAGGAATATGCAATTGATTCAACAACCTCCAGGCTGGAGGTCCCGGGTGCCTTTTTCACTTTTGAGACCTTCAATGCAGATGAAAAACTTGAATGGCCTGAAAATGAAAGTTCTGCCCTGCTTGATTTTGACCGATTGCAATTCCCCCTCCTGCTCCGCAAAGTCAAATCCGGCGATCGCTTTGTACCCCTGGGAATGAAAGGAAAGAAAAAAATCAATGACCTGCTAACGGATGAGAAAACCCCAATTCACTTAAAGCAAGAGGTTTGGGTATTGGTTTCGGGCAATGAAATTGTTTGGGTTGCAGGCCATCGTATAAGCAATCATTTCAGGATTACACCGGCTACCCGAAAAGGCTTGCTGGCGAAAATTGTGAAATCTTAAACAGAGTAAATTGTATCTTTGCAAACTAAAATTTACATATATGCATGCTTTTAACTTGATTTAACAGTTTGCATTCAACCAATTCGGGTTATTTATGTTTGCCAAATAAAAACCATTATTTCCTTATGAAATTTCGTTCAAAATTTTCAAGCCTGTTCCTGCTGTTTATCTTGCTGATGGTTGGGAACACCGTTACGGGTCAGATCTTCGAGCCCGTTTCCTGGACCTTCTCGCACGAAAAGATTGCCGAGAACCAGTATGAACTTCGTTTCACTGCCAAAATCGACTCCGGCTGGTCCATTTACGGCACGGATATTGACGCTGGCGGCCCCATCCCTACGTCCATTGACTTTAAAGAAGGCAATGGTTACACTAAAGTTGGCGGGCTTCGTTTCCCCGCTCCCAAAGAAAAGTACGATCCCAATTTCGACATGGAGCTTACGATGTTTTCGGGCTCGGTCACCTTTCGCCAGACTGTTGAAGTCACCAGCACCCAAGCCGTAAAAATCACCGGCGAGCTAGGCTTTATGTCGTGCAACGACAGTTCCTGTCTGCCCCCCGATTACATTGAATTTTCCTTTGACCTCCCCGGGGAAACTACGGCTGCCGCCACGGTGGCAGAAACCACCCCTGAAGAGCCAACGGAAGAAATGCCCGTCCAAGACACGGTGGCAGTCACTGAAATTGAACCATTAGAAACCATTATAACAGATGAAACAACCGAACCGGCTGAAGAGCCCGGTCGCGCAAAAGGCTGGTTCTGGGGCACTTTCATCACCGGTGTGCTGGGTGGATTGCTGGCCCTGCTCACCCCCTGCGTTTTTCCGATGATCCCCCTTACGGTGAGCTTCTTTTTGAGAAACGCCGGAAACCGCAAGCGTGCCATCCGCGATGCCTTGTTTTACGGGCTGACCATCATCTTTGCCTATGTATTTATTGGCCTGGCTATTTCGATGATTTTTGGCGCCAACGCCCTTAATTCACTGGCAACCAATCCCTGGTTCAACGTGTTCTTCTTTGCCCTGCTCATATTTTTCGCTGCCTCCTTCTTCGGTGCTTTCGAGTTGACCATGCCCTCCAGCTGGTCGAATGCCCTCGACAGCAAAGCAGATGAAAAAGGGGGGCTAATCGGTGTCATCCTGATGGGTTTGACCTTTGTGCTCGTATCGTTTAGCTGTACTGGCCCCATCGTAGGAACCCTTCTGGTAGAAGCAGCGACCAGTGGCGACGTGCTTTCGCCCGCCATCGGCATGCTGGGCTTCAGCCTGGCCCTGGCCATTCCCTTCAGCCTCTTCGCCGTTTTCCCCACCGCCCTCAAGTCACTTCCCAAGTCGGGTGGGTGGATGAATTCCGTTAAAGTGGTGCTTGGCTTTATCGTATTGGCCTTTGCCCTGAAATTCTTTAGCACGGCTGATGCCGTTGCACAGTGGGGCATCCTCGACCGCGAAGTATTCATTGTGCTTTGGATCGCCATTTTCTTCTTGCTGGGCTTGTACCTGATCGGCAAGATCAAGTTTGCCCACGACAGTGAGCTGCAATATCTTAGCGTACCCCGCCTGTTGCTGGCCATCGGGGTATTCGCCTTTGTCTTTTACCTCATTCCAGGTCTTTGGGGGGCTCCACTCAATGCTGTCAACTCGTTCCTGCCCTCTTCCACCACACAGGACTTTGACATGACCCGCAACACAGGGACAGGAAATGTTGCCGTCAACCCGGCCAACACCCTTTATGTGGGAGAGAGCGTCAAGCAAAGCGTGCACGGCCTGATGGCCTTCACCGACTATGAAGAAGGCATGGCCGCTGCCAAAAAAGCCGGCAAACCCGTTTTCCTTGATTTCACAGGACTGGGTTGCGTCAACTGCAAAAAAATGGAAGCCTCCGTTTGGCCGGATCCTGCCGTTCTGGAAATGCTGCGCGATGATTTTGTAAAGATCTCCCTGTATGTGGACGACCGGACTCCCCTGCCCGAATCGGAACAATTTGTTTCGTCGGCGCTGGGACGCGAACGCACCATCAAGACCATCGGCCAGAAATGGAGCGTTTTTCAGGCCGAGCGCTATGGCGTAAACACACAACCTTACTATGTTTTGCTCGACCACAAAGAGAACCAGCTGGCACCCGCTTACGGCTTCGACACCAGCATTCCCAAATTCATTGAATTCCTCCAGACCGGGAAAAACAATTTTAACCAATAAGCGCACCTGGTCTTTAGAATAAGGCCAGAATGTCAAAAGGCTGTCCTGAATGTCCAGGGCAGCCTTTTATTTTAATGCAATTTCATCCGGGAAATCAGTCCATATCCGAGCAATTTTTCATCTACCATACTGCCGCCGCTACACGGCTAAGGGAGAAATGGGAGAATCGCCAATTTACTACCAAACTATCGCTGCTACGGGGCTTTAAAATTGAATACTCGACCTCATGATCCGTTTTATTCAAATTCCCAATTCCAGCTTTTTATTATTCACTTTTCATTTTTCATTTTCAAATAGCCCGACTCTGCCCATAAGCCTACCAAACACCTACCCTGGTCGTGTGTACCTGAACCAGGCACGACCTTCACACGAGCATGGTACGACCATGTTCTCTCCCGAAGTTGTTTTTTTATAATGAAAAGACTGTTTTTTTCGATACTTTTTATTTTCTAAAAACATTCCTTTTTAGCAAGGAAACATAGCATAATCAATTAATAACCAGTACAATACAAATTTGAGGTATCAGGAGGCGAAGGTAAGCTGAAAAAATTCCTACTTTTACCATTCGAAAGAAGGCAGGCAAGTAAAGCAGATCAACTCAAGTGAAAGATGCAAAAACAAACCCATCCCCTGTCGTATTACACCGGAATTGCGATCATGGCGATCCTGCTTGTGGTTTCGCTGATGCGGTATAAGGAAAACATCATTTCGTGGGACACCTTTGGCTATTACCTTTATTTGCCGGCCACCTTCATTCATCACGATCCTGGCCTGAAAGACCCGGGATTTGTGGAAGAAGCGCTGCAAACCTATGAGGGAAGCACGACCCTTTACCAGGCTTCACAGGGACCTGAAGGGGGCCTGATCATCAAGTATTCTTCGGGACTGTCGCTGTTGTTTTTACCGGGCTTTGCCGTGGCTCACCTGGTGGCGCTGGTCACCAGTTTTCCTGCCGATGGCTTTTCATTGCCCTATCAGCACGCGGTTTTCATCACCAGCCTGTTGTTTACCTTCCTGGGGCTGATTTTTATCCGTAAGGTCCTGCTGAAATATTTTGATGACCGGCTGACCACCGTGCTGCTGGTCCTGCTGTTTCTGGGCACCAATTTGTTTTACGTTTCCGTGAAACATACGCTGGTGCACAATTTCCTGTTTGCCCTGTATGCGCTGATGCTTTGGCTGGTAATTCGCTGGCACGAGAAGCCCACTGCCCGCCTGTCGGTTTACCTGGGACTGGTCCTGGGGCTGATCATCATCATCCGGCCCACTGAGGCCATCTGCCTGGTGATACCGCTTTTGTGGGGGGTGTATGACTGGAAAACACTTAAGGAGAAATATAGGCTGATCCGCGACCATTTCCGCAAGATCCT
>JAZBOS010000031.1 GCA_036351255.1 Bacteroides sp. | reverse complement strand
TTCTCCTGGCGGTAAAGCGCTTCACCCTTCCAATATAGGGTTTGGGCTGCAATATTCTGGCTCTCCGGATACCTGGAAGATTTGTCGAAATGACTCACTGACCCGGCAAAATCGCCGTTATTGAAGAGCTCTACACCACGGTAATAGGCAATACGCTGAAAGGCAGAGCGCAACTGTGGGGTGTTGATCTGGACCTTCTCAATGGATGCCATCGCATCGCGATAATTGCGCGTAGTGAGGTAAATATTTACTAGGAAACGGTAGGCTTCCTCTATTCGCTCTGAACGCGGATATTCCTGAATATATCTCTGGAAAGAAAGAATTGCTTCGTTGTAAGGGTCAATGGCAAGCTCATATGATAGCTTGGCATAATTGAAGAGGGCATCTTCTGCAATGGTCTCATCGTGCTTGTTCTGAAACGCAGCCAAGAAGGCATTGCGGGCAAAACGCTTCTGATCAGTTCTCAGGTATGCATCAGCAAGGTGATAATGGGCATTTTGAGCCATGGCATCATTGCCTGAGATCACCTTGTCAAAATGGCTGATGGCTTCGCTGTAGCGTCCGGCACTGAAATATGCATACCCCATCTGATACTGGTCGTCGCGTGTAATGCGTTGAGGCGATTCCTTGAAATAGGTCTCAAGGTAAGGGAGGGCCCGCTGGTAATCCTCTTTCCTGAACCAGGCTTCGCCCATTAGCTTGGCAATCTCGGGTCCACGTCGCGCAGTAGCTTCCTCAAGCAAGGGTTCGGCATATTCCAGCATCAGGTCATATTCTTCCTGCATATAGTAAATCTGGGTAATGTAATAGGGTACCACAGAGCCAAAAGTCGCATCGTTTTCGAGTTTTTTAAAAGCCTCCAGCGCATCCGTGAGGTTGCCATCCAGATAGTCCATATGCCCTCGGTAATAAGAAGCCGGGGGGTAATATCTCGAGTTGGGGTTTTGTATCTGGCCGAGCATCTGACGTGCGCCTTCATTGTCATTGGTCATAAATATGCTGTACCCGCGCTTGAAATAATATTCTTCGCGGGTGGACGCGTCCAGATCCCGAACCTTAACGCTGGCAAACCAGCGGGCTGCGTCCCGATATTTTCGGTCACGGTATTTGACATTTCCCAGCTGGAAACGGGCCAGGTTTTGTTGTGGATGCGAGGGGTGCTGATCAACAAAAGTCAGCAGCAAGGCTTCCGCATCGGGGTTGAACAACTCGGCAGCACATACCCCAGAATAATACAGGGCACTCACACGTACTTCGTTCTGGGGGTCACTGATCTGGCTTATGACCTGATCGAACAATTCACGCGCGGCCCCGAATTTCTCTTTTTCAAAAAGGTCGAGGGCCAGACGGTAGGTGGCATCCGGATCGTAATGCACTGGTGTCTTTTGTGCAAAGCTGACCAAAGGGGAAATGAGGGCCAGCATCAGCAGGAGCGGAAAGATCTTTCGGATCATAATTTTTGACTGGTTGATGGTTGAAGTTTTCAAATAGTTTTCTAAAATAATAAAAAGAAAAGGCAGGCATTTAAGCCGGGTTCTGTAATTCGCCGAAGCGAACTTCCTGTCATTTGTCTGGGCTGTTGTTTGCACAACAGCTCTAACGGCCTACCCTCCGGGATCGGGCGAGCCACCCTCGGGCCCCGGTATATTTGGCCTTTCAACGCATAAGGTTTACCCCCCGCGGCAGTCACCTGCTGCGGTCGTGAGCTCTTACCTCACGTTTTCACCCTTGCCTGACCCGCTTAGCGGAATGCAGGCGGTTGTTTTCTGTGGCACTCTCTCGCGGTCAGCCTCAGACTGACCGGCTTCCCGTTAGGAAGTATACTGCTCTGTGTTGCCCGGACTTTCCTCCTGCTGCTTTTGCAGCAAGCGACAGGACAACCTGCCTTTTCAATGAACGAGATTAAGTTTCGTAATATTTGCTGTTTCTGGTTCTACTAAAGTCTTGGTTGTTAGTGGTCAATTACTTTTTAACAAAACAGACCATTCAGAATAAATAACGCGGACGACACGCCTTATTTATTTCTGTAATAATACACTTCTGTAGCGCCCAAGCCATACCTGGCATAGGCTGCATCGTAAAACTCCACGCCCGGAGTGTTACGCAAATATCTTAAAATTTCATTCTTCAGGGTGCCGTTACCCACCCCATGAATAAAGATCATCTTTGTCATTTTCTCAACTTCTGCCTGTTCCATGCATCGGCGGAAATAATCCATCTGGATCTTAAGCATGTCTGCATTCGAAAGCCCGGCCGTGCTTTCTATCAGTTCGTTGATGTGAAGGTCGACTTCGGCTATGCGGTCATCCACCTTGTGCTTGTCGAGGAAACTCTCAATTTTAGGGACTGCCTCTGCCTTGCGAGTGCCTGCGCTGATTTTCTCATTCAGTAATTTGATGTTTTCGTCCGTTACTTTAGGGACTTCCGCCTTCATCGCGAGGTCATTCAAAAGGGCAAGGGGTAACACAATAGCTTTTTTGCGCAGCAGGCTTTCATAATGAAAACTTTCCTCCTTGTAAATCTTAACCGGTTTGAACGAGATGTTTGAAGAAGCCGGCTTTACCGGTAAGGTTTTACCGGGGCCGAAAAACACTATCTGCACCAGCCCATTCAGCCAGTCCTCAATCTGGTTTCTTTCCACCTGGCGGATGAGAAGTTTTGAATCAGACTCAATAAAACCGTATTCAATTCCGTGAAAGTTGCCCGAGCGATTCAGGTATACACCAAAGAGCATCTCCATTTCTGTGTGGTTCACCAGGAAAAAGTCCAGGGGGCACTGCAGTATGTTTTCCTGCTCGGCAGGCACAAGTGCCAGGTAGGCTCCCTGAGCCATTTGCCCCAGTTTATTGGGTACCGAAAAAAGAGGCGACTGGTCGGGATTCTCTGCCTCGGCTTTTTCCTCCAAATGCCGGGTCATATCGGCTACGGCATCGCCCACTTTGAGCAGGTCTGTCACCGCATAAGGGATCTCAAACCCTTCTTCTATCGAGACGTAGACAATCTGCTCATCCACAATGCGTGTGATGACCCCGCCTCCTTTTTCATTCAAAAAAGCAACCCTGTCGCCTGGTTTAAACTTCATAGTGTATCCTCAAACTTTCCCCAAACTTCTTCATTATAACGTCTTAGGGGTCTTGTCCATATACTCCCTGTAAAAATTATACAAAATTAACATTAATTGCGCTTGTCGGGCTTGTATTTTATCAAATTACCTGACACGCATTGACTTTCTCTAGTCAAAAAACTAAGGATGTCAGGTTCGATAAATTTTTGTCAAAAGAAGTTTCCCAAATCAAAAGTTTATAATTTTGGGAAATTTCAGTTCATTCGTGCTTTTACATCACGAAACCCTGTAAATGATATCGCCCTAACCGCATGCAGCGAAAGTTTTTAAAAAACCTGGTTTTACTGCTGGTACTCAACCTGTTGATAAAGCCTTTTTGGATACTGGGCATAGACCGTGCGGTGCAAAACACTGTGGGGGCCACTGAATATGGCTTTTATTTTGCCATCCTCAATTTTTCCTTCCTGTTCAACATTCTGCTCGACTTCGGGATAAACAACTTCAACAACCGCAACATTGCACAAAACAGCCATTTGCTTGGAAAACACCTGCCCAATATTTTTGTGCTGAAAATGCTGCTATTTTCCGGTTACCTTATCTTTACCTTTGGTGGGGCCTTTTTTATCAGTTACAGCCGTGAGCAAATGCTGATGCTGGGCCTGCTGGCCTTCAACCAATTTTTGCTGAGCTTTATTCTTTACCTGCGCTCAAACCTGGGCGGGTTGCATTTGTTCCGCACTGACAGCCTGATTTCTGTATTGGACAGGACGCTAATGATTATCATTGTCGGGGTGCTGCTTTGGGGCAATGTGGTTGATGAATTCAAGATCAAGTATTTCGTTTTCGCCCAGACATTTTCCTATCTGCTAACCTTCGGCATCACTTTCATAATTGTCCTGCGCAAGGCTGGCACCAAGATATTCAAGCTTTCCTGGGATCCGCCCTTTATGCTGATGATCATCCGGCGGAGCTTGCCATTTGCATTACTGGGGCTGCTTATGACCTTTTATAACCGCGTCGACAGTGTCATGCTCGAGCGTATGTTGCCCGAAGGAGCCAAATACAGCGGCATTTATGCCTCTGCCTACCGTTTGCTAGATGCCGTAAACCAGTTCTCATTCCTGTTCTCCGTGCTTCTGCTCCCCATCTTTTCACGGATGATCAAACATAAACAGGAAGTCCAGGGAATGGTCAGGCTCGCATTTACCCTGTTAATCACGCCTGCCGTTATTCTTGCCATCGGATCTTTTCTTTACTCAAGCGAGATCATGCACCTGCTTTATCCCATTCACTCCGGTGAAAGTAGCTTCGATTTTTCCTTCCGAATGGAAGCTTCGAGTCGCATCTTTGCCCTGTTGATGCTTTGTTTTATCGGCACCTCTACCAATTATATTTTCGGGACGTTGCTAACCGCCAATGGGAGCTTGAAAGCCCTTAATCTGATCTCCCTTTCGGGCATGGTGATCAATGTTGGCCTTAACCTGTTGCTGATTCCCAGGCACCAGGCGGTGGGATCGGCCTTTGCCAGTCTGGTAACCCAAAGCCTGGTCGCAATGGCCCAAGTAATCATTGTTTTTAGGATCTTCAAAATGAAACCCAACGTATCGTTTATCGGGCGCCTGCTTACCCTGATTATTGGTGCGCTGGTCATAGGGCTGATTAGCCAGAAGTTGCCATTTTCCTGGATCATCAATCTGGTCATCATGGGAGGGGCCAGTTTGCTGCTGGCAATGGCTATCAGGTTTTTCCGCATAGGCCAATTTGTCAGTATCATGCGTTATGGTGAACCGCCAGAGGCCCAGCAAAAAGGGTGACTGGTTTCGAACGGATAAAAACTACATTTTTATTTATCTTTGGCGGGGCATAAATAAATCTCCCTGCCTTTCGTTTTTTTATTAAACAGACCCAAACAACATTCTAATGGACCAAAGCAAGAAGGATTTTGATTCAACCAATGTTTTCCTTTTCATCATCCGCTGGTGGAAGCATTTGGCAATCATTGGTTTTTTGGCTGCATTTGCCGGGGCCATCTTCTCAGGCCCACGTTTCATCACCCCGATGTATGAGTCAACAGTAACCATGTTCCCCACATCCACCTCCAGTATCTCCCGTGCGGTTTTGGGAGGACCCGGAGCATACGGTCAGGACTTCCTGCAATACGGGGGTGTGGATGATGCCGAAAGGCTGCTGCAGGTGCTCGGGTCAGTGGCCATTCGCGACCGGGTAGCCGAACGATTTAACCTGATGGACCATTATGGCATCAGCCCCGATGAGCAATTCAGGCGCACCCGCCTTATCAGGACCTATTCCGAAAATATCTCCTCGCGGCGCACCCAATTTGGTGCAGTGGAAGTCTCCGTTCGAGATAAAGACCCGGTGATGGCTGCCGACATTGCCAATGCCATCGCAGCGCTTGCCGATTCGGTTCAGAACGAGATGCGTTATCAGCGCTCCCTCCAGGCCTATGAGGTCGCCCGCAGCAACTATGAGGAACAACTTGAAGATTTGCGTATGACCGAAGATTCCTTGCGAAAGGTGATGCAAGGTGGGGTATACGACTTCGAAGGACAGTCGGCCATGCTTACCCAGCAATTGGCCATTGATCTTTCCACCGGCAACCAGCGGGGTGTCAGGGCCATCGAAGAACGCCTCGATGCACTTAGTGAAGGGGGTGGCGCCTACCTTTTCCTTTCAACAAATCTGCAGGCCATCAGCAGTAACCTCGTAGCTTTGCAGCGCCGCATGCAGGAAGCAAAAACCGATCTTGACAACTTCCTGAACTTCAAATTTATTCTGGACCCTGCCTTTGAAGCTGAGCGGAAAGTCTATCCAACCCGCTGGCTCATTGTTTTCCTTTCGGCTTTCGGGGCAGTGTTTATGGGGGTCATTAGCCTGATGGTTTACGAAAACCTCGTGTCGAAAGGTATCATTACCGAAAAACAAACCACCAGGAAAAAATCTGAATAACGTGGAGCAGGAGAAGAAGCAAAAAATGCTTTACCGCTTCGGCCTGTGGTTTACAGTGCTGAATATTGTCCTGATGGTCAACGGGTTTTACTGGCTAACTGCCATTCCCGTCGCAATAGCCATCATGCTGCTGCTTTTCTTTTCCCTCGATAAACTGCTGTTGTTCATCGTATTGCTTACGCCGTTTACGTTCAAGTATGAATTTGAACATTTCGGTATCACCATCAATATGCCTACTGAGCCACTCATTGTGGCTGCAATGCTGCTATTCTTTCTCCGGATGATTCATGAGCCTGTCTACGACCGTAGGGTGCTGCGACATCCCATTACAATCGTACTGACACTTAACCTGGTTTGGATGTTCCTGACCTCGGTGACGAGCGAACTACCCCTCGTTTCCTTTAAATATTTCGCTTCACGCCTTTGGTTTGTGGTCACCTTTTATTTTCTTGCCATCCTGTTGTTCAAAGATTACAAGAAATATAAGCGTTTCCTTTGGTATTTCGGAGCGGCCCTGGCTCTCGTGGTCATCGTCATCACCGTGAAGCATTCGGCTTTTGGCTTTGAACGTATGGTGGGCACCTGGATTGTTGACCCCTTTTTCAACGACCATACCAATTACTCCTCTACGCTCGCCCTTGTGGCGCCTTTTTTTCTAGTTATGGCTTTTAACAAGGGCTTCAGCCCTTTGCGCAGAACTGGCGCAGTATTGTTTTTCCTGGTTTTTTGTATGGGCATCCTTTTCAGCTACAGCCGTGCTGCCTGGCTGAGCTTGATGATTGCCGCCGGTGGACTCGTCATCCTGGGGCTGAAGATTCCTTTCCGCTTTATCCTTGCCGGTGTAATCCTCCTGCTTGCCACGGTATTTACCTTTCAGACGCAGATCATTATGCAGCTTGAACGCAACACCCAGGAATCATCCGGTAACTTCACCGAACACATACGCTCCATTTCCAATATTTCCTCCGATGCTTCCAACCTCGAACGAATAAACCGCTGGCGTTCGGCTTTCCGTATGTTCGAAGAGCGCCCTGTTGTGGGTTGGGGGCCTGGGACCTATCAGTTTGTGTATGCGCCCTTTCAGCGCTCGGAAGATTTTACCATCATCACCACCAACTTTGGCGATCTGGGCAATGCCCACAGCGAATACATCGGGCCGCTTGCCGAAAGCGGCCTGCCTGGCATGCTGCTGTTTTTGACCCTCGCTTTGCTGGTGATCAAAACAGGGGTTGACCTCTGGAAAAAAGCGCCTACCCGGGAAATGCGGTTGATGGCCCTGGGTATTACCCTGGGGTTCATTACTTACTTTTCCCACGGGGTGCTCAACAATTTTCTGGATACCGATAAGGCCTCGGTGCCCTTCTGGGGGATGATGGCTATGCTTGTTTCGCTCGATGCATTTTATTCAAGAGAAAACAGCAAAAATCCAGTCACCTCAGCCTGATTTTTCTTAAAAACACCAGCTTGTCATTTGGGCAGCCCGGCATAAAACCGTAATTTTACGGCCCAAAACACCAATGCCATGAATCATACCCTGAGAACACTTCTTTCCCATAAAACCATACGGAATTACAAAAGTGATCCCATTGACGAGAGCATCCTTAACCAGGTCCTTGAGGCAGGCTTCCGCGCTTCCACTACGGGCAATATGCAGGTCTACAGCGTAATCGTCACCCGCGATGAGGAGAAACGCAAGGAATTGTGCAAGTTACATTTCGGACAGAAAATGGTAGAGCAGGCCCCTGTATTACTGACCTTTTGCGCCGACTTCAACCGGTTCAACAAATGGTGTCGTCAGCGTGAGGCAGAACCGGGTTACGACAATTTCCTGTCGTTCTTTACGGCAGCCATCGATGCCCTGTTGGTGGCCCAAAATGCATGTGCCGCAGCCGAATCCTTCGGGCTGGGGATTTGCTACCTTGGCACAACGACCTATCAAGCCGATAAGCTGATTGAGTTTTTTAATTTGCCTGAGGGGGTGGTGCCTATTACAACAGTGGTGGTAGGCTATCCGAAGGAAGATCCTCAGCAGGCCGACAGGCTTCCCGCTGAAGGGATCGTGCATTATGAAACCTATAAGGATTATTCAGCCGAAGATATCGACCGCATTTACCATGAGAAGGAGAATCTTCCAGAAACAGCCCAGCTCATCCGGGAAAATAAACTGGATAACCTGGCCCAAATCTTCGCTTACAAGCGTTACAGCAAAAAGGACAACCTGCATTTCAGCAAGGTATTCCTCGATGCCATTACCGATCAGGGCTTTATGAATAACGAAGAATAGGTGCTATTCTTCTGTTCCCCTGTCACCCACGAAATATTGCTCCTTGTGCTTAAAGAGCACGTTGAAGGTTGTCATTGAGCCATAGATACGGGTGATGTATTGCTGCAGGTTCACCTTTTCCTCATCTTCAAGTTTTTCGTTGCTGTTGATCCGCTGTTCGAGTACCCGCAGACGGTCGCGCACAAGCACAATCTTATGAAAAAAATTGTCAATGGGAATTTCCTTGGGCTTCAGTTCGGCTGATCCCGGCTTAAGGATCAGGGTGCCTTTTTTCCAGCGGTCGCCCATCTCCACCGTTTCGGGGAAATCGACGTAGCGTCGCAAGACCGAGGTAAATACTTTTTCCAGGTCAGCTAGGCTGATGGCAGGTCCACCACTCCCCTGCTCAGTGGCCTTGGAGGGCTCCACCAGCTTAAAGCCCTGGAAGCTGCGGGCAATTTCCTTGTCGCCGCGGTTCATGAAAAACACCGTAAGGGTGGTGAGGTTAGCATTGGTAATCACACCGGTGCCAAATTGCGGATGTTCCACTTTGGCACCTATTGCAAAAAGATCTTGTTCCATAGGATGGCAATTATTCGTAAGGGTTAATACTTGAAGCTGCTGCCCCCGATGAATTCCCGCAAAATGGAAGTGGGGGGTATGTCGCCGGGGTCAATGGGCCTGAAAAGCGATAAAAGTCGGTTCAGGCGCAATACCTCCTCACGGATCTGATCATTTTCAGCCTTATCGGCCTTGAGGATGGCGGGGGCATAATGAGAAAAAACCGCAATCTCATAGATCAAGGCTGAGTTGAAAATGGCATGGGCGCTTTCCTGAAAAGGGAAAATGCTTTTGTATTCATTTTGCATCACATCAGGCCAGCGCTTGATGGTTTCATTGAAGTCATAGCCCCTGAAGAGGTGGTCGCGCACCAGGCGGCGCAGCAAGCGATGGTCGGAGGTGGAAAAGGGCAAATGATCGTGAATGTTCAGCGTGCTCAGCGCCGAAACATACAAACGGTAGGATTCCAAATCCATTACGTCCTTCCACAGTTGGGGGTTTTGTCCGTGGATTCCCTCCACGATCACATAAGTGTCGGGGCCAATCACTGTGGATTCCGTTTCTGCTACTGCGCCCTTGCCATCAAACAGATACCTGGGCAAATTTACCGGTTCGCCTGCGATCAGGTCATTGATGTTTTGCCGGAAAAGTGTTGTGTCGAGCGCGGTGATGAGCTCGAAATTCTTGATGCCCGTCACCGGGTCATCCGGAATGGCAGCATGTGGCAGGTAATAATTGTCGAGTGAAAGGATCAGGACACTTTTTCCAAGGACCTTCAATTCAATGGCTAATCGGTTGGCAGATGTTGTTTTCCCCGAAGAAGTGGGCCCTGCCAGGAAAATGACACGTGGCTTCAGGGGATGGGAGACGATGTTGTCGGCAATACGCGAAATACGCCTGGCCTGATAAACTTCAGCAATTTTAATGAATTCCGAAAGCTCCCTGCGTCCAATCACATCGTTCAGCTCTGCCACGCTTGAAATGCCCAGCTGCATCATGGCCTCCTCGGTTTCATCAAAGCGCCTGAAGTATTTGCTATGATCCAGTTTCTGGGGCATCACACGGTCGAAGAAATCGGGATCAGCCACCAGGAAGAACCCATCCTTGAAGCGAAACAGCCTGAAATCTTCCAGCTTGTCATAATTCTCCCTTACCTGGTTTACGTATAGTTCGCCCATGCCGTTGATGTGTGCAAGGCGAAGGCCCTCCATCGCGTCAGGATAGCTTCCCCTCGACTCAAGCAGATGAGTGATATCGGGGCGATGGTTCGCTTTAAAATAATGATAGATCTTTTCAGAGGGCAGCATTTCCTGCGTGAAAATTACCTTTTCCCTGATCAAGCAGTGTATCCTGGCTTTGATCTGAAGCAGGTCTTCATCGGAAGGGGAGTAATGTTTGAAATACCCGTAAACACCACCCGGAATACTGTAGGCAATGTAATAAGGTTCTTCCTTCAGGGTTTCTGATACAGCCACATTGAACAGCACCAGCAAGGGTTCCATCAGGTTGCGAAACGAGAGTTTGAAATATCCGGGAAGGGTATGGACCTGTGTTTCAGCTTGTGTCATATGAGGGAAAACAATTAATGTCCGATTGGCTTTTAAAGAGAAATTCCCCGAAAAAACCGCATACAAATATAATGCATTCGGGGCGGTTTGCCGAGAACAAAACGCTGCAGGGAAGTCTCTTGCGCAAAAAGACAAATAATTCCTCGGGTTTGTTTAGGTTTTTGAAAATGGTTCTTTAAATTTGTCGGTTGTAATTCCGGAAACAATCACTTACCCAAATGCATCGAATATGATCGA
This sequence comes from Bacteroides sp., assembly GCA_036351255.1. Taxonomy (NCBI): domain Bacteria; kingdom Pseudomonadati; phylum Bacteroidota; class Bacteroidia; order Bacteroidales; family Bacteroidaceae; genus Bacteroides; species Bacteroides sp. Next base: position 43,951 of record JAZBOS010000031.1, on the reverse strand, counting down.
TTTATCCACCACTTACATGGGCCTTACGCTGCGCAGCCCGGTCATTGCAGGCAGCTCAGGCCTGACACGCAGCATCGAAAACCTGAAGGAAATTGAGGCCCGAGGGGCCGGAGCCGTGGTGCTCAAATCGCTTTTCGAGGAACAGATCAAATATGAGATCCGCAAGGTATTCTCCTATGATGATATGGTGAGCGCTTACACCGAGGCCGACGACTACATCAGGAACTATGCCCGTACCCACGCCCTCGATGAGTATCTCAACCTGATCCGGGAGGCCAAAAAAGCCATCACCATCCCGGTCATTGCAAGCATCAACTGTGTAAGTGCTGAGGAATGGACCAGCTTTGCCAAAAATATTGAAGAAGCTGGTGCCGATGCCCTCGAATTGAACGTTTTTGTTATCCCATCCGATGTGGATTTGGAAGGTAGTCAATACGAGAAACTGTACTTCGACATTGTTGAGAAAGTCAAGAAAGAGATCAAAATCCCCCTGGCCCTGAAAATCTCATCCCATTTTTCTGGACTGGGAAACCTGGTGAATAAACTCTCATGGACTGGGGTGAAGGGCATCGTGCTGTTCAATCGTTTCTTCAATCCCGATATTGATATTGAAAAGATGAGGATGGGCGCAGGAAATATTTACAGCACCCCCGAGGAAATTACTACCTCCCTGCGCTGGATTGGCATCCTGGCAGGCCGCGTTCAGACTGACCTTTGTGCCTCTACAGGCGTGCACGATGGCAAAGGGGTCATCAAACAATTGCTTGCGGGTGCTAAAGCCGTCCAGGTGTGTTCTACCCTATACAAAAACGGCTTCGGGCAAATCGAACGCATCAATGAGGAAGTCAGGGAATGGATGGCGAAGAACAACTTCAGTAAGATCAGCGACTTTGACGGGAAGATGAGCTTCAAGAAGGGTGACCACCCGGGCGCCTATCAGCGCGTGCAGTTTATGAAGCACTTCGCTGGAATAGACTGATGAACAGAAAAGTGAAAAATTCTAAAAAAAATGGCCGGGTTTTCTCCCGGCCTTTTTTTTGCCCGCTACTGTTGTGCAAAAACCCTTTTCAGCAACTCGGTGACCCGTGCTGCCGGGTCACGCCTGATCTTGGCTTCTTCTTCAGCCAATAGGTGAAAGAGACCATCGAGGGCCTTGTTGGTGGCATAATCGGCCAGGTCAGTATTGACGTTGTTAAGATTTGGCGAAAGGGTGGCAATGGTGTTGTAGGCAGTGGTCAGTTCCTGCCATGCCGACTGGGCGCCCACATTATTTAGCGAACTGATGATATCGGGTTTAAAGGCATTGTAGAGTTGCGAGTAAGTCCTATCGTGCAGGTAATTGGTGGCGGCGTTTTGCCCCCCACGCAAGATGCCCCAGGCATCCTGAATGCTAATGTCGCGGATGGCATTCGTAAAAATGGGCTTGGCGTGAACCGCCGCATTTTCAGCTGCACGGTTCAGGCGCAATACGAATTCATTAAGCAGCGGCCTCAGCAGGGCCGAGTTCTGCATGTATTGCATTGCTCCCGCTGCCTCGGGAGGAAAAGGGATCTTGATGGCATTGTTGCCAAAATAACCGTTCTCCTTGTTGGTGGCAAGAACTGCATTGACAGCCCCTATGGTCAGGGCTTCACGCAAACCGCTGGCAACTTCCGCCTCACTCATGGGAACACTCAGCAGTTGCTCGCAACTGTTTATACTCATTGCGAAAAATCCAATGACCGCAAATAGCAGGATCACCGGACGTCGGTACAAGGTTTTCATAAGAATATGTATTTAAAGTTAAATTTGATTTCTGTTAAATGATTCTTTCCAAATTTACCCATTATTCCCGGAACCGGATTTTAATTTTTTTAACGATTTATCCCGTTTCTAATAGCAGATATTTACATACTTTTATATCTTCTAAAACAAAACGAAAAAATTTTTGTTACTAATAGCGAGTCAACAATTTGACCGTTTTTTTTGTTAATAAGTATTACTTTTAAACAGCAAATTAAAGATTAAAATGTCAAAAAAACAGGAAAGCAAGAAACAAAGCATGCGCCCCATGCTTGTTGCTTTTGGAATCATTGCCATGGCCGTTGGGGCATATGCTATTTTCAGCAACAGCGGTAAAGAGGTGGAAGAGGAAGTTGCCGTTGCAACAGCCGAAGAAAGCTTGGTGACTGTGCTCAGTGAAGGCAATTTTAAGGAAGTGACCGACAGTGGTGTTGTCCTGGTCGATTTCTGGGCTACATGGTGTGCGCCATGTCGTATTCAGGGTCCTATTGTGAATGAAGTAGCCGCCGAGATGGGCGATAAGGCCCGCATCGCGAAACTCGATGTAGACCAGAATAACCGCCTGGCCGCTTTGTACGAAGTGCGCAACATCCCTACCCTGATCATCTTTAAGGATGGTGAACCCGCACGACGTTTTATTGGGGTGACTCAGAAAGAAACACTCATCGAGGCCATCAACGAACTGCTTTAAACTTTTGTAACGAATTATTAATCATTTTTAGCATATGGAACATTTAACATTAGACACTTTTAAAACCAAAGTTTTTAACTTTGAGAAAAACAAAGATTGGAAATTCGAAGGCGACAAGCCTTGCATCATTGACTTTTATGCCGACTGGTGTGCACCATGCCGTATGGTAGCCCCCGTTCTGGAAGAACTTTCAAAAGAATACGACGGCAAACTGGATATTTACAAAATCGATACCGAAGCCGAACAGGATTTGGCTGCCTTGTTTGGCATACGAAGCATTCCTTCCATCCTGTTTGTGCCCATGGAGGCCCAGCCCCAGATGGCACAGGGCGCATTGCCCAAGAATGCACTCGAGCAGGCCATCAAGGAAGTGCTTGCCGTTGAAAAATAGTTTTTGGTTTGGTGGTAAGCCTGGTGCAGCCTCTGGCTGCGCCGGGCTTTTTTAATACACACTTGTTATGGAACAAAATACGGTTAAGAATACCCAAGCCCAGAAACGGAAAAAATTTCCCTTTCGGGTTAACTCCAAACGCTATCTGACCATCATTGCCGTCTTTACGGTGATTGGCGTGGCTGGCGGATTTGCCTATTACTGGTTCGTTGGCTGCAAGACGGGAGGTTGCGCTATAACCTCAAGCCCATATATGAGTATGGTATGGGGCGGGATGGTAGGATACCTGATACCAGATTTTTTTGTAAAAAAAGAAGCCGGGGAATAAACCCGGTTTTTTTATTTCGGGGCCCTTTGATAGAGGTAAATACCCACGAGCCCAAAGATAATGTTGGGAATCCACACCGAGAGCAAAGGCGACAGATTGCCCTTGGTGGCAAAGGTAGTGGATATCTGCATAAACAGTATAAAGGCAAAACTAAACGCCAGGCCTGCCCCCAGGTGAAGCCCGATGCCGCCCCTTACCTTGCGGCTCGAAAGGGCTACGCAAATCAGCGTTAGCACCAGCGTGGCAAAGGGAAAGGCCGCTCGCCGATACATCTCCACTTCATAAAACTTCACATTCTCCGATCCTTTCAGCCGCTCATTGCGGATATAATCCCTGAGTTCAGAAAAGTTCATGGTCTCCATCTCCTTCAGGTTCTGAATGAAGTCGCGTGGGGTAAAAGGCAGCACGGTGTCGAGCCGGTTGCCAAACCGCAACTCCTCCTGCAGCCCATCGATGGTGCGTAAATAATAATTCTCAATACCCCAGCTCCCGTTGATGCTGTCCCAGCGAATGTTGTCGGCCGAAAGCTTATACACCAGCTCGCCTTCCTCTATTTTCTCCAGCGAGAAACGCCAGCCCATATTGCTACGGTCGTTGTAGGATTCCAGGAAAATAAAGACCCCGGGACGGATCTGCATATGGATGTTGCGCTCCCTGAAGGTGGCCGGGTTCTTCACATAAACGGCTTCAAAATCCAGGCGTCTTTTGTTTGCCGGGGGAATGATGATGTTGGCAAGGTAAAACGAAAGCATCCCGAGCAATATGGCTGAGATCAGGTAAGGAACCATCAGCCGGCGGAAGCTGATGCCGGCGCTGAGCATCGCCACAATTTCGGTGTTGGTAGCCAGGCGCGAGGTGAAAAAGATTACCGCGATAAAGGTAAACAGGGGGCTGAACAGGTTGACAAAATAGGGGATGAAATTCAGGTAATAGGAAAAGATAATCTCGCGCAGCGGGGCTTGTTTTTCAATGAAGTCGTCGATCTTTTCAGAGAAGTCAAATACGATCACGATCAGGATGATGAGGGCCATCGCAAAAAAGAAGGTCCCCAGGAATTTTTTGATGATATACCAGTCGATTTTCTTCACCCTGATCTGGACTGTATGGTTAAGTGATGTTTGGTGTTTTATTCTGAACGGCTCAAAGTTAAGCTTATTTTACAATCGTTGGCTGAGACGTTTCACGGCAGCGTTCTTCCAGGCGGTGAAGTCACCCGCTTCGATGTGCTGCCGTGCCTGGTCCACCAGTTCCAGGTAGAAGCTCAGGTTGTGCATCGTGGCCACCATGGGCCCTAACATTTCGTTGCCTACAAACAGATGGCGCAGGTATGACTTGCTGTAATGCTGATCTACATAAGCGGTGCCATTGGGATCAATAGAACTGAAGTCGTCCTTCCATTTCTGGTTGCGGATATTGATGATGCCTTCGCTGGTAAACAGCATCCCGTTACGCGCGTTACGGGTAGGCATCACGCAGTCGAACATATCTATGCCCAGGGCAATGCTCTCCAGGATGTTCTCGGGTGTGCCCACGCCCATCAGGTAACGGGGCTTGTTATCGGGCAATATGCCGCAGACCAGTTCTGTTATCTCGTACATATCCTCGGCGGGTTCACCCACCGACAGGCCTCCAATGGCGTTACCCTCCCGTCCGCACTCGGCTACAAAGCGGGCCGACTCCACCCGAAGGTCCTTAAAGGTGCTGCCCTGAACAATGGGAAATAACGCTTGGCTGTGACCGTAATGCCCCTCGCCGGCATCGAAATGATCAATGCAGCGCTTCAGCCAAGTGTGGGTGATATGCATCGATTTTTTGGCGTAGTCGTATTCACAAGGGTAGGGGGTGCATTCATCGAAAGCCATCATGATGTCGGCTCCGATCACCCGCTGGATGTCCATCACCCGCTCGGGTGTAAACAGGTGGCGCGAGCCGTCAATGTGCGACTGAAACATCACTCCCTCTTCTGTAAGCTTGCGGCGGTGGGTCAGCGAATATACCTGGTAGCCGCCACTGTCGGTCAGGATGGGCTTATCCCAGTGCATGAAGCGGTGCAGACCGCCTGCCTGTCCCAACACCTCCAGGCCCGGGCGCAGATACAGATGATAGGTGTTGCCCAGGATGATCTGTGCTTTCACCACCTCTTCCAGGTCGCGGTGATGCATCGCTTTCACCGTGCCAGCCGTACCCACGGGCATGAAAATGGGGGTTTCTATGCGGCCGTGATCTGTAATAAGATAACCCCTGCGGGCACTGCTTTCCTTGTCGCGCGCGGTGATGCTGAACTCCATAATCCTTTTCTGAAATTTTCCGCAAAGATAGAAACTATTCGACAGGATATGGTAATTTTGCAGCTTTCCTAAACCCCGCATTGTTCTATGGAGTGGCTCAGGGAGGTCCCGCTGACGTATGATTGGTTGCTGCTTTATGCCTTTGGCCTCACTGCACTCATCCAGCTGTTTTACTACTGGTTCTTTTTCAGCCGGCTGGCCCTCGGCAAGCCCCGCAAGAAATACGAGGTCACCCCCCCCGTTAGCATCGTCATCTGTGCTAAAAACGAATACCTCAACCTCGAAGAAAACCTGCCCTTGTTTCTGGAACAGGATTACCCCGACTTCGAGGTGCTGGTGGTAAATGATGGCTCAGACGACGACACCGAATTGCTTCTTCACGGTATGAAAGCCCAACACACTAGGCTGACAGTCATCAATTTGCAAAAAAACGTCAATTTCTTTTCCGGCAAAAAGTTCCCCCTCTCCATTGGCATCAGGGAAGCGAAGCATAACCTGCTGCTGATGTCCGATGCGGACTGCCGGCCTGCCAGTCCCCGCTGGATTGCCGAAATGGTTTCGGGTTTCGATCCCGCTACCGAGATCGTCCTGGGGTACGGGCCCTACCGTAAGCGCCCGGGCCTGCTCAACAAACTGATCCGTTACGACAGCTTCTTCATTGCCCTGCAATACCTGTCGTATGCCCTGGCAGGACAGGCCTATATGGGTGTGGGACGCAACCTGGCCTACCGCCGCGAAGTGTTCTACCGTGTGAAGGGCTTCACCTCTCACTACCTGGTCAGCTCGGGCGACGATGACCTGTTCATCAACCAGACCGCCACCCGCCGCAATGTCCGCATCGAGGTCAACCCCGATGCCCACACCCTTTCCCTGCCCAAGGAGACCCTGGGAAAGTGGTTCCATCAGAAACGCCGCCATATGACCACCGGCAAGCATTACAGGCCGAAGTTCAAATTTTTGCTGGGGCTTTTCAGCCTTTCACAGGGATTGTTTTATGTCTTTCTGGCGGCCATTCTGATCTTTTGCTTTTTTTCAACAATTGCGCTGATTGCTGCGGCAATCTTCGTTATTCGTATGATAAGCATGTTAATAATTTTTTTCAGGGCGGGAAAAAAGTTAAATCAAAGCCGATTATCTTTATATTCGCCGCTGTTTGATATCATCATGCTGGGCCTGAACCTTGTGTTTTCATTCTCAGCCATTTTTTTTAAACGCAATCGATGGAAGTAAAAACCAACCTTACCGAAAAAGCGCAGAGAGACTACCTGCTGGTTAGGGAGGCGGTGGACCACGGCGACCAGCGGGCCTATTCCGAGCTGATGGCCCGTTACAAGGACACCATTTACTTCATGCTCCTGAAGATGGCCGGAAATCCCGAAGACGCTGAAGATCTCACCGTCGAAGCCTTTGGCAAAGCCTTCAAAAACCTTGAACAATACACCCCAGATTACGCTTTCAGCACCTGGCTGTTTAAGATCGCCTCCAACAACTGCATCGACTTCATCCGCAAGAAGAAGAAAAACGTGCTCAATTACGAGGCCAACGAAGAACTCAACGAGTCGCATAAGGCCAGCAACCTGGCCTCCGACACCGGCGACCCCGAAGAAAAGATGCTGCGAAGCCAGAAAGTGAAACTGATGCGTGAGGTGGTCGAAGGCCTCAAGCCCCGCTACCGCCAGCTCATCGAGCTGCGCTACTTCCAGGAACTTTCCTACGAAGAGATCTGCGAAGAGCTTGACCTGCCCCTGGGTACCGTGAAGGCCCAGCTATTCCGCGCCCGCGAATTCCTTTACAATATCCTCAAGAATTCCAGGGACCACTTCTAAACCTAACGTACCTGCCGTATCCATTTTCTTTTCTGGGATTACCCGAAAAGGCCGCCCATCCTTTGCTGGCCCTTTCCTGTTCTTACCCGTGCCCTTTTTCGACCGTTTTAAACCGTTTAAAAATGGGCCTTGAAAGGGCCTTGAAAGGGAGAGGACCCTGGTCCAAATTCCGTTCAAAGACCTACCATGGTCGTGTCAGGCAAGGCCGCATAAGAACCCGGCACGAGGCTTACACGAGGATGGTACGAGCGTGGTTGAATGAATAATTAAAAAATAAAAATTAAAATAAAAAAAATAAAGATAAAAATTTAGAATAATTTATAATACATAAATATGAATATTGTTTTATGTTATTGATAATGAATGTTTTGTTTTTGGTTGTTGTAAGGCAGGGGAAGCAATGGCCAGGGGACTGGTGGAACACCAGGAACATAAACACGGTTAGTCAAAGATTGTAGCTTGTCGCCGGAGTCCCACGAAGCTAGTTTTTAAATTCAGAAAAACGACACCGTTAATTGAACAGTTTCCATTTATCTGAATTAAAACGATTGTTGTACATTTGAAAGAAAAAAATGTTTGCACTTTTTGCTTACCTTTTTCTAGCCCTTTTCGTTTCCTTTATTTGTTCTATCCTGGAGGCGGTATTGCTATCTACTCCTCCTTCTTTTCTCATGGTAAAGCAGAATGAAGGGCACCAATGGGCCAAATCGTTTATCGACCTGAAGCTGAATGTTGATAAACCTCTATCGGCCATCTTGTCGTTAAATACCGTAGCCCATACCGTAGGTGCTGCGGGTGTGGGCGCCCAGGCGGTAAAGGTTTTTGGGGAAGCCTATTTTGGCATTATTTCAGCCATTCTGACCATCCTGATCCTGGTGGTCACAGAGATCATTCCCAAGACCATCGGGGCCACTTACTGGAGAAAACTGACCCGGTTTGCATATGTTTCCCTCAAGTTGATGATTTTTATTGCTTATCCCCTGGTGTTGATGTCGTCGGTCATCACAAAATTTATTTCAAGCGGTAAAATGAAGAAGACCACCAGCCGGGAAGAAATTGCCGCCCTTGCAAGCATTGGGGCGGTTGAAGGTTTGTTCTCAAATAATGAAAATAAGATCCTTCAAAACATTCTCCGGTTGAGGAATGTCAAAGCCACAGAGATCATGACCCCCAGGGTGGTATTGTCTATTGCTGATGAAAACCTGCTCCTGAGTGATTTTTTGAAAAACAAGGAGTATTTAAAGTTTTCGCGCATCCCGGTTTATTCGGAAGATGATGAGAATATCAGGGGCTACGTCGTGAGGCAAAATGTCATGGAGTACCTGGCGGAGGACCAGCATGATCTGAAGTTAAAGGATATTAAGCGCGATATTGTTGTGGTGCCTGATTCCGTTGAGTTGTTCTCGCTTTGGGAAAAACTCCTGGAAAAGAAGGAACATATAGCTATTATTGTTGATGAGTATGGCGGACTGGAAGGAATCGTGACCATGGAAGATATCATTGAGACCATGCTGGGACTTGAGATTGTGGATGAAAAGGATACGGTAGTCAATATGCGCGATTTCGCACGGAAACGCTGGGAGAAAAGACAGGCCAAGTACCTGCAGATAGATAAGTTGGATAAGGATGAAGGATAATTTCTTTTTCTGAAGGGGATGCCATTTTGTAGGGCTGGAGCCTCAAATCTGATCTCGGTTTTTTTCAAATTATTCTCTGGAGGGTTCACTGGAAGCATATTAGAACCTGGAGCCCAGGCAACCAAGCTTTCAAGCCACAGGAAAGCAAAAAACCCTGGGTAAATGAATCCCCTTTTTCTTATCCTTGGGTATTGAGTTCAGAATTAGTTTAGTTTTGGTAAGAAATATTGTTAGGATTGAATCCCCCTGCCATGAAAAATTTTTCCGCCAAGATATTCCCCAGATCAAGGATTGCCACCCTAGATGTTTCAGCGATGGGGTTGAAAAAACATCATGTAGTGGTCATGATTGAAATGGATGTTACGGACAGCAGAATAAAATTAAGGGAGCATAGAAAACGCCGTGAAAGGATCTCGTTTTTTGGCTGGCTGACCAAGGCCATCAGTGTCAGTATTAAGGATCACAGGCCTGTTGCAGCCTACCTGAAAGGAAAACGCCGGCTGATTGTTTTCAATGATATCAACGTATCTGTGGCCGTAGAAAAAGAGATCGCCGGCAATAGAGTGCCTATTCCGCTGGTCATTGAAAAGGCCAGTGAAAAAACAATTGAGGCCATCACTGCAGAAATCAGCCAGGCTAAGGAGCAGGTATTGACCGACCAGGATATTGTGCTGCAAAACAAATCAAACAAGTGGGAGCAAGTTTATTATGTGTTGCCGGGCTTCATCAGGCGATGGTTTTGGCATTATTTAACCAGTCATCCCCAGTTTGCCTTTAATAAAATGGGGAACGTGGCTATTACCTCGGTAGGGGGATTGGGCGGCGCAAATGCCTGGTTTAAGCCGATATCAGTCCATCCGGTTTGTTTTGGGATTGGTGATGTGGTGAAAAAGGCCGTTGTTATCGACGACGGCATCGAGATCAGGGAGATGCTGAATATGACCGTGCTGCTGGACCACGATGTGGTGGACGGCATGGAAATGGCAAAATTCATTAAGCGGTTGAAAAATAATATTGAGCAAGGCGTTGAATTGTGACCTTACCTGGTCAGAGGCTGATCTTTCCCTGATCAAGACACCAAAAGTTTGGCCCCACCATTAAGCGGTTCGTTTTTGAATTTTTTATTCCCTGGCGTGATTATTTATGAAATCCGTTTGGAAATATTTATTTTTGCGGACATATGTGGTTTATTTGCAATCATCGATTGTTTTACGTTATTTAATAACGCATTGAAACATTGTGATTCTGTGTATTTAAAAATTTGATAACTAAAGCGGTTTCCCTTCCATAATTTATTTTTATGAACAAGACTAGCGTATTTATTAGATTTGGGCTGATGCTCATGGCGGTATTTTCTTTTCAAACAGCCTTTTCCCAGGCGAATTATATTCCCGGGTTTGTAATAAAAAATGACAATGACACCTTGGTTGGCTTGGTGGACTATAGAAACTGGGAAAAAAACCCTGACCAGATCAGGTTCAAAATCAACAGGGAGGATGACCCGGTTTCCTTTGGGCCACTGGATATTATTGAATTCAGGGTTGAAGATGAGATTTACGTTAGCGGTATTGTTGAGGTTGAAGTATCGCCAATTGTCACAGATAAGCTCGACAATAAACCTGAGTTAAAAATAGTAATGGATACTACCTTTCTGCAAGCCATTATTAGGGGTGAAAAGAGCCTGTATCATAACAAAAGTGCTGATGGCAAGTCGAATTTCTACATTCAGCAAGACAATGGTTTTGAATTATTGGTGTACAAAAAATACTTAAGTGACCTTAATGGCACCAGGATAATCAATGAGAACAATAGATACAGAAACCAATTGGTGCTTTACTTCAGAGATTGTCCCACTTTACGACTCAAGATGGAAGGAGCCTCATATAACCAGAAAAGTCTGATTAAACTCTTTCAGAATTATTATGAATGCACCCCACAGGAAATGGATTTTCAAAAGGAAATCGATAAAATAAATATTGAGATTGGTGCCCTGGCAGGTGTTTCAATAACTACCCTGAATTTCCTGGGTCCAACGCTCCTTTATAATTACCAGGTAAATACAGAATTCAAGGCCTCCCTAAACCCCACTTTTGGTATGTTCGTTGATTTTATTTTGCCGAGGAACCAGGGGAAATGGTCCATTTACAATGAGCTTCAGTTCACGACTTATCGCTTTGAGGGAAAGTTTAAAGATATTGAAAGCGAAGACATTCAGACTATCATAACCACCGAGTTAAGCTACCCATACCTAAAACTGAATAACCTGATTCGTTTTGAATTCCCCAAAGGCTCATTGTACATCTTTTTGAGCGGGGGCATGTCCAACGGCTTTTCCTTTGGTGAGACGAACTACAGGAAGGAAGAAATTAAATTTTACACAACCCAGCGGATCGTCGAAGGAGAGGCTATTCAATATGTAAGGATGCACGAGCAAGGATATATCGTTGGGACGGGAGTGAAACACGATAAGTTTTCATTGGAGCTTCGTTATGAGGCTGGAAATGGAATGTCAGAATTACAGGACCTTGCCTCAAAAACAAGAAGATATTATTTATTGTTTGGGTATAAGTTTTAAGTGAAAAAAAGCCCCGCAACATAAACATTTCGAGAAAACGATCTCCGAACTTTATCGAAGGGTGCTACCACCCCCTAATTATTACTTTTCAAGGTTTTGATTTTTGTTAGTGTTTCCTTCCCGCTAAACCGGGTATAATATTGCCAGACCAGCGAAATTCATATTCCTTTTTATGATCCCTGAAGGTTTATTTTAGGAAATAGTTTAGCTTTGAATTATTATTTGTTCGCCTGAAAACCTTAAAAAGCATCACATTTTTTCTTTTAAAGAAGAATCTGTTCAACTTTTTGATACTTGAATGTTAGGCGGATTGCAAGATGTGAAAACACCGATTGCTTGATGATTAAAAAGGATTTAAGAATGCAACTATGGAAAACAAACTGAAAAAACTGATTGAATCGGCGATTAAGGCGCCTTCAGGCCATAACACGCAACCCTGGAAGTTCAAAATAGTGGATAATACCATCCAGATTCACCCCGATTTTTCCAGATCCTTACCAGTGGTGGATGCTGATCATCATGCTTTATACATCAGTTTGGGATGCGCTGCAGAAAATATTTTAATTGCATCCACCCATGAAGGCCTGGATGCAAAGCTTGAATTTGTTAAAGACCAAGAGGGAACCGAATACCTCTCAATCGATTTCATGCCCAATGGATCCGTTGAACCAGACGGGCTTTTTGACTGGATTGAGAAAAGGCAGTCGACAAAAAATAAGTATACCGATAGGCAGGTGCCAGATGACGATCTGGATCAGCTCAGGCGTTCCTTTGATTTTGAGGGGATCAGCCTGTTGACCATTACGAACAAGGAAGAAATAGAAAAACTCACCCCCCTTATCGTTGAAGGAAGCAACAGGCAATTTGAAAACAGGGCATTTGTGAAAGAGTTGATTTCCTGGATCCGGTTCTCAAGAAAAGAAGCATTGCAAGCGAAAGATGGCGTTTGGGCCGCCAGCATGGGCATGCCGGGCGTGGGGCGCTGGATTGGGGGCTTCATCATGGGAAACTTAGTTTCTGCCAAAAGTGAAGCAAAACGTTGGGAAGGTCTTATTCGTGCTTCCGCAGGCCTGGCCCTTTTTGTGAGCCAGGAAAATGATGTCAGGCATTGGGTGTGCCTGGGGAGGGCATTGCAAAGATTTGGGCTTTCGGCCACCCGGTTAAGCATCAGCCATGCGCACATGAACATGCCTTGTGAGGAAATAGAGGTGCGGGAAAAACTGGCCAGGTATCTTGAACTTGAGAATAAACACCCACTTTTGATTCTTCGTTTCGGCTATTCTGACCCCATGCCATATTCTTTCAGAAGGGATGCCAAAGCGGTTATCGTGGAATAAAGGGTACTTTCTCGTTTATTTTGAAAGGGTAAAAAGGATGGGGAAAATCAATGCTTTAGTGAATGAATAGGGGGATAACCATGCAGGAAAAAGAATCATCATTTAAAATGCCCCCAAAGAAACACCAGCCCAAAGGACTGAATATTCTTTATGAAGATCAGCATATTCTTGTGGTAGATAAGGTGCATGGGCTGCTGACAATGGGAACGGAAAGGGAGAAGGAGAAAACTGCTTATTACCTTTTGAATGAGTATGTTAAGAAAGGGAATGAGCGATCAAGAAATCGGGTATTTATTGTACATCGCCTGGATCGGGACACTTCGGGGCTTCTGATTTTTGCAAAAAATGAACACGCGAAACGGTTTTTACAGGATAACTGGAAGGGGTTTAGTAAAAAATATTATGCAGTAGTGCATGGAAAATTTGAGGAAAAAGAAGGTGAGATTTCCTCTTATTTATTTGAAAGCAAGGCTTATAAAGTGTATTCTGTAAATGACCCTGAAAAAGGGAAGTTTTCAAAAACAGGTTTTAAGGTCCTCAAAGAGTCGGAAAAGTATAGCCTGGTGGAGATCAATCTGTTTACGGGCAGGAAAAACCAAATCCGTGTACACTTATCTGATGAGGGACATCCTGTGGTGGGAGATAAAATTTACGGCCCTTCTGAAAAAGGAATAAAAAGATTGGCCCTTCACGCTTATTCGCTTACCATAACTCATCCGTTCACGAAAAAAGAAATGAATTTTGAGACAGGGGTTCCTCTTTATTTTAAAACACTGGCGAGAATATAGGCAACAAAGCGCAGCATGTTTACAAAAATAACAACTGCAAATGAAAAGATTTCAATGAATTTTCCATTCGAAAACGGGCCAATCATGGGAAGCTTAATCGCCATTGATGGTTCATCTTCCCTGTCTGTTGAACTTTATGATGTTGCCCTGCTGGTGGTCGGTCTGATCATCCTGGTAGCTGTTATTCTGCCCCGGCTGATGTCGACGCGCAAGATGATCGCTGCCCCGATGCTCTATATGGGGGCTGGTGCGCTGATTTTTTTATTGCCTTGGGCACCGGAATTGCCCCACTTGGTGGAGGATGCCTGTTGGCCAAAACGACTTACCGAGTTGGGAGTGATCATCGCCTTAACCTCTGCCGGTCTTAAACTAAACCGCCCGTTTGCACGCGAGACGTGGCAGATCAGTTGGCGGCTGCTGGCCATCACCATGCCGTTGACTATTGTGGCAGTAGCCTGGCTTGGCTGGGAGGTTGCAGGGCTGATGCCAGCTATGGCTCTTTTGCTTGGCGCAGTGCTTGCTCCTACTGATCCCGTATTGGCCTCCGATGTACAAACCTCGCCCCCCGGGAAACCTGATGTTTCGAGAACCCGGCTTGCCCTTACCACGGAAGCCGGGCTCAACGATGGCTTGGCATTTCCTTTTACCAATCTTGCCATTGCGGTAGCGGTGGGCGGCCTGGCACCATCGGCCTGGCTGGGCAACTGGCTGGCAGTTGATGTTTTTTACAAGATCATCATCGGTGGATTGACAGGAGCCGTTAGTGGCTGGCTCATTGCCCAACTGCTGCTGAAGTTAAAGGCTACCCGGCGTCTGGCTAAAACCATGACCGGTATCACAGCGCTAAGTCTGACGCTGGTGCCTTATGGCTTAGCCGAGTTATTGTCAAGCTACGGGTTTATTGCCGTGTTTATCGCCGCCTGTATGTTTCGCCATGTGGAGTGCGATCATGAATACCAGGTTACCCTGCATGATTTTTCTGAGGAGGCAGAACGGGTCCTGATTATGGTGCTGGTGTTCTTGATTGGTGCTTATGCCGTTAGCGGACTGTTGACGCTTATGACCCCCTTGATGTGGGTTGTGTCCATTGTTATCGTATTTTTTATACGCCCCCTGGCAGGCTTGATTGGCTTGATTGGCACCGGGCTCCAACGGAAAGAGCGTTTAGCAATCTCGTTCTTTGGCATTCGTGGCATTGGCTCCATTTATTACCTTGCTTATGGTGTGTATCATGCAGATTTTTCGAATGCCATGGACCTTTGGGCATTGGTGGTGTCGGTAATAATCATTTCGGTGGTTGTGCATGGGGTAACAGCGGGTCCTGTAATGAACTGGATCACCCCAAAACACCAGGAATAAATTCATTAAATTCATTACCATGAAAACATTGTTGATTAAACAGGCCATTTTTCTGCCCGTAGTTTATTTTTGCTTTTTGATTATTGCCGGATTTTTTGCAAATGATTACAGTCATTGGGGACAACATGCCAGTGAACTGGGGATCAATTCAAGCAAAAGCGCAGTGGTACTATTCCAGTTTGGAATTATTTTAACCAGTATTTCCCTGTTTCTCTTGGCCTTTGGATTATTGCTTCATTTTAAATTTCAATTTTTACTATCCTCTATTCTGGTATTTGCCTTTGGGGTGACTTTTGTTTTTGGGGCGATCTATCCAATCACTTCTCCCTGGCACGGGTTATATGGTTTTGGATTATTTATCATGCTTTTGCCTTTTGTTTTTTTGTATGAGTTGAAAAATCTGATCCCCCAAAGATCTGTTCACTGGATATCTGTTGCAGCTGGTTTTTTGATGTTTTTTTATTTATGGTCGATGATCGCCAGAATAGACCCGGTAAACTTGCGTGGACTGACCCAAAGGTTATTTGGAATAATTGTTTTTGGCTGGCTGTCCTTTATTTCGTTTCAGCTTTATCAATTTATCAAAAGGTCCGGGGCTAAAGAAAACTGAAAACAAACCAACGCCCAATATAGCAAGTTCAGGAAAGATGGGAGTACTACGGAGTTATTCACCCGGGTGATAAAGAAGGAATCGCCGGGTAAAAAAATCTTTAAAAATACATTTAAAAACTTACAACCTTTTCATCATCCCCTCGTCTTATAGATGAATGTGGGTGATGAGGTAAAATAACAGACTATATGAAGCATCAATACACAAAATGGCCGGTTTTTTTAATTTTTTTCCTGCTTTTCTTTCTAGGTGCCTGCGATAAGAAAGATTTTACGCTTCCGGTTGACTTTACCATGAATTTCTCCATAAATAATGAGCCAATCATGGGAGGCTCGACCACCATTGATGAGATTGGCATTGGCCTGCGTTCCATCGATATCCGCGGCTATAGGGAGCAGGGCGAGGATGTTTTTTTAACCAGGGATTTTGACCAGGGGAAGATTTTTTTAATTAAACCATTTTCAACTACGGTTTCTGAAGAGTTTGACATACCCCAAGGCACTTATGACCCGATTTCGTTTTTGTTCACATTTCAGCCCGATGCAGAGGAAAATGAGTTGATTGATGATATTCTTGACTGGCTTGAAGATATGGAAGAGGGTGAAGACCCTGAAGAACTGGAGGATGATCTGGGTGAAATCATTGAGGATTACCTTGAGGATGTCGATCCATGCATCATTGTCAAAGGCAATTTCACCCACAACAGTAAAACCAGGCCTTTTGTTATCGTGGTGAATGATCCGCTGAGCTTTCAAATCATAGGGGAAAACCGAAACGGCGACTCTGTGGTGGTTCTTGATAAAAATATTGTTAATGTGGGCAAGCTGCAACTCAATCCATCTTACTGGTTTTCGGCCATCACGCCTTCGATGCTTGACAATGCGCATATTGGTGTAATTGATGATGTGGAGTATATTTTTCTGAGTAAGTATGTGAACAGTCAGATATATGGAGCTGTTTATAACAGAATGGAGGAGTCGACCACTTTAACAATCAATGAATAGGCAAATGCTCTATGGCTAAAGATTCACGTGAGGAAGATTTAGAGTTGCTTAAGGGCTGCCTGGATAATGACCGGAAGCAACAGAAAGAGCTTTACAGGAAATATTTTAAGGCTATGTTTCAGATTTGCCTTTCATATAGTGGCGACCGGGACGAGGCAAAAGACATTTTGCAGGAGGCGTTCATAAAGGTATTTTCCAATCTGGAGCATTTTAATCCAAAAAATTCCCTGGGAGGCTGGATCAGGCGGATTGTCACCAATACAGCCATCGATTACTTCAGAAAGGCTGACCGGCTTGTTTTCCAGAATGAATTCCAGGATGAGCCAGATGATGATGAAAGGGGCGGTTTCTCTTACGAATACCTTACCAGCGACATCATCCTTCATTACATCAAGCAGCTGCCCGACGGGGCAAGATTAGTATTTAACCTGTTTGCAGTGGAGGGTTTGCCCCATAAGGAAATTGGAAAGAAGCTAGGCATCACCGAGGGGACCTCGAAATCGCAATACAAAAGGGCAAGGAACCTGCTGAAGAAATGGCTTTATGAATATGAACTCAGCAAGCAATGACATTAAGCAAGTTCGACATAGAATACAATAAATGGCTTCGTCAGCTTGATGTTGAGGAGGATGATGCTGTATGGAACGGGATACAGGACGAGTTGGATTTTATTGAAACCTGGGATCATATTGCGGGGCAACTGGATAAAATTAAGCCCCCAAAAGCCAGAGTGATTCCAATGAAATTTCTGAAGTATATTGCAGCGGCAGCTGCTGTAATCCTGCTTATGGTTTTGCCAGTAAAAAACTTGGTTGAGCAGGTGATTCAACCTGATATTGTTGCAGAACAAAATAATGAAGGGGACCAACAAATTAAAATAATACGAGATGAAGAACCCCCTTTAAGAAAAGTAGAGACGAATACGGATTTAGCAAATGGTGCGGAAACTAAGGTAACGCCTGTTGATCCCTCCTTTCAAGAGTCATTCAATTTTTTATCAGCCGCTCATCTCAATGGATTAGTTGAAAGCAAGGATTTTGAAGAAACAGTTTTCACTAGCGAAAAGTTTGTATTTGAAAAAATTAAAATACCCTCGTTTGATGTCGATAATCTTTTGGCCAGCAATGTTGACATGTTGCAAAACTGGTCAGGTAAACACAACGCTCGTTTTTCCGGGCCTGACGATGCTTCAGGTGCCGCTTTCAGGATTGTGGAACTGGGTTTGGTGTATGGATTAAAGAATACCTGGCTGTTAAATTACGAAACCTTTAACGGACTGGATCCCGACAGGTTGGGAAATACGCGCTTTACTTTTCATCACGATATTGGCGCATCATCAATGCTAGAGTTTAATAACCAGCATTTGGTTGGATTGGAGTTTTTCTGGAAATCGGAAGCCGGTCAGAATTATCAGCAGTATATCAATGCGAGCTTTGTTGAGAGAAACATTCAGCTGGATTACAGGAAGGTTCAGGCATTTTATATTTATCCACAAGCAAAATTCCCCGGCCAGGTTTTGTTGGGAGGATACGTTGCAAGATTAACTTTAGCCGAGGAGCAGCAGGGAATTGCTGTAATCAGCGTTGACAATAGCTACCGTAAACTGGATTACGGCTTGGTTGCTGGCTATCAGTTTAATGTTTCTTTTAGAAACAACATCAATATCCATCCCGGGTTTAGGGTGAATTATAATTTGGTGAACATTTTCGAGGGAGATGATATCACCCCAGGACGCTTTAAGAAAACAAGAAACCTGTCGGCCAGTTTTAATATTTCCTTTTCTTACAGGTTTCCAAATGAATGATCAAAAAAAGAGTTTTTTTGATTCCCACCTTTTGAAAATCCTGCGTCTTATTAATAGAGACAAGAAAATAATTATTCACTAATTTTTTTTTAAAATGAAAACACTGAATTTTTTTAAAGTCCTAATGATAGTAAGCCTGGCTGTATTTTTGACATCTTGCGAAAAGGATGATGGGTTGGATTCTAATGCGGCCATAAAGTTTGAGTCAACTTACCACACAGCAAAATCGATGCCTTTAAATGGTGCTCTTGCAGAAGAGGTTTTCATTGAGGATTTCATGATTAATATTGAGGAAATTGAGATAGAGTTTGACGATGATGACCCAATGTTTGAGTCTGATTCAGTTTACTCAGATTATGAGTTTGACGGGCCCTTTCTAATTAACCTCATGGAGGATGGTAATCCATTGGAAGCTTTCATATTGAACAACGTGGAATTACCTTTGGCAGCTTATGATGAGATAGAGTTTGAGTTTGATGAGAATGAAACCCCAGGTTCTGAGATGTATGGCAAATCCATTTTAATAAGGGGCAACATTGATGGCACGCCCTTTGTTTTTTGGTCGGATGAGGAAGTTGAAGTTGAAGTTGAGTTTGAGGAGCCTGTGTTTATTGATGATGCAAGCAATGCGATTTTAACCGTTTCGTTTGACTTAGGCACCTTATTTAGTCCTGAAGCAGGTGGTGTTGACCTTGGGCAGGCTGCCGACGGAAACGGGGATGGAATCATTGAAATCTATTCGGAAGATCCTGATGGTAATGCCGAACTGGCAGATTTGATCTCAGAAAAGATTGAAGATATTATTGAAGCCTTTGAAGAAGAATATGACGACTAGCATAAGTTCTGAAAAACTGATTAAAAAAAGGTTCGGAAATTAATTCCGGACCTTTTTTGTTCAGTAATAAAGGAATTTCCCTTTTATGCTTTTCTGAAAAGATTTTTTATTGCAAACAATAGACATCTCGCCAGGTAGCAAACATTGTAAATGTTTTTAAATCCGTTTTGATTTCTTTGGTTTTTTAATTTTGCAGGCGCTAGGGTTTTGGCAGAATTTTGCCCAACTGATCTATTTCCCCTTCCTGATATTTATCCTGATAAGGTATCCGGACTATTTCATTATGGCTTATGTCATCATTAACGGGGCTCACCTTTTTCCTTATGTCTGGTTTTATGACGAAATCGATATAAAAAGTATTTTTTTATTTTTTTATGATTTTCTCTCATGTAAAGAAGGTTTTGGCTCTTACAGGCCTTTGTGCCGTATTGTTTTCCATTGTACTTTTGCCTCTGTAATTAAAAGGATCACACACCCAAAATCCTGAAATGATGAAAAAGCTGATCACCTTGATGATATTCCTGGCTGCAGCGCTGGGGTTTTCGAATCCGACTTTTGCCCAGCGAGGCTATGAAGACTACGGCACAGAGGAAGGCATTCGCATCCAATACAGTTGGGGCCGGGAAAAGATAACCAAGGCAGAGGGTAATGCGGCTCTTTCGCTGCGTTTGACCAACACCCACGATTACCCGGTAAGGGTGGTGCTCGATATTTCCTTTTATCGAGATCATCAGGAGCTTTTTGAGAGCCGGGAAAATGTATATTGTCTTGAAGCCGGGCAAAGCCTTAGGGGTGCCTTGGCTGGGATGCGCTTTGTGGCCGAAGGCATAACGCTAAACGATATCCGTGAGGAATGGTTCTCGTGGGAAGTCGCAGAAATTGCCGTAGAGGAGGTTTCGGGCTGTAAATAATCAGGTTTTTGACTCTTTTGGGCTGACTTTCCCCCTGCAAAATGATTAATTTTGCAAGAAAAAGTAGATATGATCCTGTCTGATTTTCATCGTGCCATTCTCCAGGGTATTCCTGGGGAATTGCCTTCTCCCAAACATTATGATGCTGGCGTAAATCATGCTCCCCGCCGAAAAGACATCCTGTGCTTGGCTGAGAGGAAGCTGGCTGTAAGGAATGCATTGCGTTACTTTCCCGAGAAGCATCACGCTTTGCTGGCACCTGAGTTTGCCAAAGAGCTGGAGGATTATGGACGGATTTACATGTACCGTTTCCGGCCGGATTATCCCATTACGGCCAGGGATATTGATGCTTTTCCTCACCGGAGCAGGCAAGCTGGAGCTATCATGCTGATGCTGAGCAATAACCTGGATTATACAGTGGCACAGCACCCTCATGAGCTGATCACCTATGGCGGCAACGGGGCGGTTTTTCAGAACTGGGCTCAGTATCTGCTGACGATGCAATACTTGGCAGAGATGACCGATGAGCAGACGCTGGTGCTCTATAGCGGGCATCCGATGGGCTTGTTTCCTTCCCATAAAGAGGCTCCCCGTGTGGTGGTCACCAACGGGATGATGATTCCCAACTATTCAAAGCCAGACGATTAGGAACGCTTTAATGCTTTGGGGGTGACCCAGTACGGGCAGATGACGGCAGGATCGTTTATGTATATCGGGCCTCAGGGCATCGTGCACGGCACCACTATCACCGTGCTGAATGCAGGGCGCCGTTTGCCTGGCAGCGATGGCAGCCTTGCAGGGAAAGTTTTTGTGACCAGTGGGTTGGGGGGTATGTCCGGGGCTCAGGCCAAAGCTGCCGTGATCGCAGGTGCTATTGGCGTTTTAGCTGAGATCAACCCCAAGGTGACCAAAATCAGGCACGAGCAGGGCTGGGTCGATGAGGTTTATCACGACCTGAACACCCTGATGAACCGCATCAAAGAAGCGAAACGCCATAAAGAGGCGGTAAGTCTGGCATTCCAGGGCAATATCGTTGACCTATGGGAAAAACTGGCGGAAGAAAATGTCCACATTGAACTCGGATCGGATCAGACTTCCTTGCACAATCCATGGTCAGGTGGTTATTATCCGGTGGGTTTGAGTTTTGAGGAATCGAATGAAATGATGGCCCGGGATCCAGAAGCCTTTAAGGAGCAGGTGCGGGCCTCGCTGATCCGGCAGGTGAATGCCATCAGGAAGATGACCGAACGAGGGATGTATTTCTGGGACTATGGCAATGCTTTTCTGCTGGAGGCCGGAAGGGCAGGGGCCGATGTGTTTAAGGACGACGGCACCTTTATTTACCCCTCCTATGTGCAGGATATTATGGGCCCGATGTGTTTCGATTATGGCTTCGGACCTTTCAGGTGGGTATGTGCATCTTCTGATTCCCGGGACCTTCATATCACTGACCAGATTGCTGCAGAAGTACTTGAATCAATGATGAAAGAAGCTCCGGAGGAGATAAGGCAGCAGCTGGCAGACAATCTTTTGTGGATCAGGCAGGCCGAAGAAAACAATCTGGTGGTGGGTTCGCAGGCGCGTATCCTTTACGCCGACAGTGAAGGGCGCATCCGGATTGCCAGGGCATTTAACGATGCCATTCGAGACAATCGCTTAAAGGGACCTGTAGTGCTTGGGCGCGACCACCACGACGTGAGTGGCACCGACAGCCCTTACCGGGAGACTTCGAATATTTATGACGGTTCACAATATACGGCTGACATGGCCGTGCAGAATGTCATCGGCGACAGTTTCCGCGGGGCCACCTGGGTCAGCATCCACAACGGAGGCGGCGTTGGCTGGGGCGAGGTCATCAATGGCGGTTTTGGGATGCTGCTGGATGGCAGCGACGAAGCTGACCGGCGGCTTGAGTCGATGCTGTTCTGGGACGTTAACAACGGTATCGCCCGAAGGAGTTGGGCGAGAAACGAAGGGGCTATGTTTGCCATAAAGCGCGCGATGGTGGCGGATCCCAGACTGAAGGTCACTCTTCCCAATCTGGCTGATGAAAAAATGATTGATAGTCTGTTCAAAAAATAAAAGTTTGGCAAGAATTTTGACATGGTGAAGGTATGCAACCACAAAAACACTTTGTCATGAAATTGAATAAGGCCCTTCTATACCTGCTTTTCATCCTTGCTGCCGGTTTTTTTACCAGTTGTATTGATGAAATTGAAGACCCTTTTGCCGACCCCGTAGAGAAGTTTTTGGGCAATTGGAAAGCCACTGAGACCAGCACCCTTTATGGTCCGGGATACGTGTATGATGTGACCATTACGCGCAATACCTCAAACAGTGTAGAGATTCTGATCTCAAACTTTTATATGCAGGGGGTTCAGGAAAGGGCAAAAGCCCTGGTCACTGGTAATACGTTGACCATCGTTGAGCAGACCATATGCGACGGTACCATCACTATTGAGGGGAGAGGCAAGTTTGTTACTGAAAAAATTGAGCTGACTTATACTGCCTTGGATGGTGCAGACCTGGATTACGTGACTGCCGTTTTTACCCGCAGGTAAGCCTTAATATCAATCGAGCATCAGCGGAACCGAATCCGCACTCAGTGAATCATTCCTCAGGCTATCGGCCATTTCCCTAGCCTCTTGTTGTTGCTGGATCATGAGTTCAACGGCTGCATCTGCTTCCGACATTTTAATACTCAGACGATTGAGTATCTCTTCATGGATCTTGTCCATGTCCTCCCGGTGCAACAGGTAACAGTCCATTGCCTCCTTGAATTCTTCATAGGTAATTTCGTGTTTGGCGAAAACCCCAGCAAAGAAATATTCGACCGAGTCACGGGTTTGATGCAAGTTGTTTTGCCGATTCGACAGGTAGCCATCCATTAGGTAAATATCGGTAAGGATATCTGTCATTTTTTCAATGGGTAGAATCTTATGGCAGGGTTCCCGGTCGGGCGACTTGAAGAAGTCACATGAACCTAGCATCAAGGCAAGGATGATAAATAAGGAAAAACGTTGCAATGTCTTGAAGGGCATATAAAACAAAGATTAAGAAGTCCTCTTTCGTTCCTGGTGGAACTAAAAATTGGGTTTAACGGCTGAACTCAAGGGCTTGTCCTTTGACGCTTTCGTGAAAGTTCCCCTTTTCATAAACGGGTATCCCATTGACAAAGGTATAAATTACTGAGGAATCGAACGTAACGCCTTCCATAGGCGACCATCCGCAATGGTAAAGGATATTATCTTTCGTTATGGTTTGTTTCCTGTGGGGATCGATTACTACTAAATCTGCAGCATAGCCTTCACGAATAAAGCCACGACTTTTTATCTGGAAGCAGGTGGCGGGGTTATGACACATCAGGGTCACCATCTGTTCGAGAGTCAGCACACCCTGGTTGACCAACTCAAGCATTGCAAGGAGGGAATGCTGCACCATTGGTCCGCCAGACGGACATTTGAGATAGGGTTGCTGTTTCTCCACCAATGTATGGGGGGCGTGGTCAGTAGCCACCACATCGATCAGTCCATTGTTGAGGGCTTGCCTTAATGCATCTCGGTCGGCAGCGGTTTTTATGGCCGGGTTCCATTTAATCAGCATGCCCCGGTTGGCGTAATCGGCATCGGTAAACCAGAGGTGGTGGATACAGACTTCCGCAGTGATCTGTTTGTCTTTGACTGCTTGCGTGTTATCAAGCAGGCTCATTTCGTCAGCGGTACTCAGGTGGAGCAGATGCAGGCGAGTTCCGAATTTCTTTGCCAGCTCAACAGCCAGGCGGGAGGATTTAATGCAGGCTTCGTGGCTGCGGATGATGGGGTGTTGATCCAAAGGAATCTGATCACCGAATCTTTCTTTGGCAAGGACCAGATTCTTTTGGATGGTGGTTTCATCTTCACAGTGCACGGCAACGGGCAGGCGGGCGTGCCTGAATATTCCCGAAAGGGAATCGGGTTTATCAACCAGCATATTGCCTGTGGAGGCACCCATAAAAATCTTTATGCCGCAAACGTAGTTGGGGTCAGTGGCTTTGACTTCCTCCAGATTGTCGTTGGTGGTGCCCATGAAAAAGGAATAGTTGGCCAGGCTTTTTTCCTGTCCCAGTCTGAACTTCTCTTCAAGGGATTTCTGGGTAATGGTTTGGGGCTGGGTGTTGGGCATTTCCATAAAACTAGTGACACCGCCTGCCACCGCAGCTTTGGCTTCACTGTATATATGCCCTTTATGGGTAAGACCGGGTTCACGGAAATGGACCTGGTCGTCTATTATGCCGGGCAACAACAGAAGGCCCTCCAGATTTATTCTGTGGTAATAGTCTCCAATGTTTTTGGGGGCATCACCAGGAATGACTTTCTCAATTTTACCATCCATGATCAACAGGCTCCCTCTGAAGGTTTGACCTTCGTTGACCATGGTGGCATTTCTCAAAAAAAATGCATTGCCTGCCATGTTGTAATTGTTTTGGTCAGAAAAATGCGAAAAGAAAAACGCTTCAGGCTGCGCGCTGGTAGGTTTTGAAAAAACTCTGCCAGCGCAATTTAATAACTCCGAGTATGGCCTCCTTGAAGATTCCCTTGCTCATTTTGGAGACACCTTCTGAGCGATCCATGAAAATGATGGAGATCTCCTTGATTTTAAAACCAAGTTTCCAGGCAAGGAATTTCATTTCGATTTGAAAGGCATAGCCGGTAAACTGGATTTTATTCAGATCGATTGCCTTTAGTACTTCACGCCGGTAACATTTAAATCCTGCGGTGGTGTCGCGAATGCCCATGCCCGTAATCAGGCGCACATAGGCCGAGGCATAATAGGACATCAGCACCCTGCCCATAGGCCAGTTGACTACATTGACCCCGTTGATGTACCTTGAACCAATGGCCAGGTCATAGCCTTCCACTGCGCAGGCTTTATACAGGCGCAGCAAGTCATCGGGGTTGTGGGAGAAATCGGCATCCATCTCAAAAATATACTGATATTCTCTCTGTAAGGCCCACTTGAAACCATGAATATAAGCGGTGCCTAGCCCTTGTTTACCCTTTCGGTTTTCAAGGAATAACTTCCCTTCAAAGGCAGATATCAGGGACTTTACGATGTTTGCTGTCCCGTCGGGTGAGTTATCGTCAATTACAAGGATGTGGAATTCTTTGGGAAGGCTAAAAACCTTCCGGATCATCTTTTCGATGTTCTCCTTTTCCTTGTAAGTGGGAATAATAATCAAACTGTCGGCCACCGTTTCTCTCAGGTTTTTGGCCCCGGGATATAGAATCCGGGAAAACTTTTATTCTGCTGGAATTGACGAATCTCCCTTTTCAGTAGAAAAGTCAAAATTAGTGTTTTGAACTGAATAATTAAAAAAAAATGCATTTTTAGGGGGCATTGGGCATTTTCCCAACAACAGAATGGCTAATTTTGAATCATGAAGCGTCCTGTAATCTATTTCGATAATGCAGCCACCACGCCTGTTTTTCAGGAAGTGGCAGATTTTATGCACCAAATCGTTCTGGGAAATTATGGCAATGCATCAAGCACCCATGAGGTTGGCCGAAAGGCGAGGGTAGAAGTGGAGCGAGCACGCAGGGAGATTGCCCGTTTGCTTCGTGCGCAAGCAGGTGAGATTTATTTTACTTCAGGAGGAACTGAGGCCAATAATGCCATTCTTTGGGGTTGCTGCAAGGATTTAAAGCGGAAACGATTTATCACCACACCCCTTGAGCATCCATCAGTGCTTCAGACCCTTGAATCATTAAAAGAACATATGGGATGTGTTGTGGAGCATGTGCAGGTGGACCAGAAGGGTGTGCCCGATATGGGGCATCTTGAAAATTTGCTGACCGTGGGTGATCCTGCCGTGGTGACGCTTATGCACGTCAATAATGAGATTGGAAATATTTTACCTATCGAGGAAGTCGGAGCCTTATGCAAAAAATACGGGGCCCTTTTTCACAGCGACACCGTGCAAGCCATTGGCAAACTCGATTTGGATCTGGATAATTCTCCTTTTGATTTTGCAGTGGTGAGCGCCCACAAATTTCACGGACCCAAAGGGGTAGGGGCGATGTATATTCGTTCTGGTACTGGAATAGGCCCATTTGTCAGTGGGGGTGCCCAGGAAAGGAATATGCGGGCGGGTACTGAAAATGTTCCTGGCATTGCTGGCATGGCAAAAGCACTGGAAATGGCCCTGACAGAAAGGAATGTTGTGGAACGGAAAATACAAAAAGTCAGGCATTTTCTTCTCGATACTCTGCCACGGGAAATAGAAGGTCTAAAATTCAACGGAGATCCTTTTGGCCAGGCCATTCATACCATCCTGAACGTCTCATTGCCGGAGGGAATGGATGCTGATATGCTTCTTCCGATGATTGACCTGGAGGGCATCTGTGTTTCGACGGGCAGTGCCTGTTCGTCAGGAAGTAATAAGCCATCGCATGTGCTGACAGCCCTGGGGGTTGACCAGAAAATACCCAATCTGCGCTTGTCCTTCAGCCGGTTCAACACCCTGGAAGAAGCCCAAAGGCTTGTTGAGGTGTTGAAGGAATTGTGTAAAAAATAAGGGGGCATTGCCCCCTTATTTTTTTTATTAATTTGCTTCAGCAAGGCTGACCTTGCTAACCTCCCATGTAGATGAGCCCGAAGGAGTACTGTTATATTTCAAAGCGATGTGGATGGTTTGGCCATCGTATTCTGACAGGTCAATGTTGCCGCTGTCCTGGAAGGTCCAGGTATTCCCGGGAGGCCTGCTGAAACCGCTTAGTTCGGTCCAGGTGCCATTTGCACTGGGATCGCCTTGAGCATAATCGCTCGATACAAGGACCTTCAGGTCATCGTAACTGGTTATATAATTGATTGCTTCCCGGATCTGAAGATGCACATTTACTTTCCCGGCTAGATCAATGGCTGGTGATACCAACCAGTCCTCGTTTTCATTGTCGGTATCGTTGGCATAGCCGCTCATCACGGCACAGCCTCCATCATAAATATCATGCCCCCATTCCTGGTCGCCGGTGATGCTATATGCGGTAAATGAACCCAGACCTGAGGCGAAGTTTTCTTCAAAGAAACTGATAACGGGTACAATGCCTTCTCCATCCATCCAGTAACCCGCAAGGGTTTTTATGCCTGGCTGGCTGAAATAAGACTCAAGATTACCCAATACTTTCACCAGCTTCCCTTTGTTTTCGGGGTTTGCATTCAGGTTGAGAGCTTCCCTGATTGGGCCAATAGGTAACTGGACGATGAGGCAGTTGTTGAGGTTGGTCTCATCAGGGTTGTCGGAAATAATCATGTTTGAGGTGGTACGCCAGGGTCCCTCGAAGTTTGCTGCAAAGGGGTCCACATCGGTTTCCATCACACCAACAATATATCCTTCCACCCATTTATTCACGCCTGAATTGACGGCAATGCCGGATGCCACGTTATAAGGGTCATCAAATGTTCCAGAACCTTCCGGATTTCCACCCGTCTGGCAGCGTTCGCCTTCCATCACCACTTCTTCCACTCCCCGGATTAGCAACTGCCAGGTAGTCCCAAAAACAGATACGATGGCAATGAGGCTTCCATTGCCCTGAGCTACCTGGGTGCCTGCAAAGGTGGCAAAACCACTGGTGCGAACAATGATGCGGTTTCCATTGCAATCTTCCAGATCCCGGTTTTCACTGAGCTGGTCGAGGGCATTGGCATAAGTATTGTTTAACTCACCTGAGGCAAACTGAACATTTTCGAGTTTGATCAGCTGCCCTTGCATCCCTCCGGACAGAATCTCGGGGATGGTAACAATGCGAGGTTCAACAACAATGCCTCGCTCCTGCGTGATCAGATTTTTTCCATAGATCACAGAGTCAACCTGCAGCATATTGTTGTAGGCGCTCAGGATGGTGCCTTTAAGAGAAAGCCTTACAGAATCGCCCATGGCTAAGCTGACACCGCTGTCTAAGCGAATGTTAATGGCGCCTGTCTGATCCTGGATATAGTGACTGCGGTAAAAATTCCCCGAGCCCTCGTCAGTGGTTATGACACCAAATACATTGTAATCCTCCCCGAAATGAACTGACTGCCCAGTATAGAGGTCGCGCAGTTCCTGAATGGTCAGGATCTTGTCTTGGTCGATTTCATTCAATGGGGGATGATCAACGTCATCCTTCTGGCATCCTGCAAAAGCAAGTAGCAGAAACGCGACAAATGCGGGGATACTGATATTTTTTAAATTGAATCTCATCATCTTTTTATTTACTTGCTTGAAATATCATTCAGGTTCCTGATCAGGAACTGGGGTGAATTGTAAACGGAAACAATGCCAGTAAGGGTTATTGTTCCTGAGGGTACAGGTGTTCCTGCAAAGCTTGCCCAACTATAAGTGTAAAGGAGCATCTGTCCGGTGCCATCCGATATGTTCAGGTTACCCGTGAAGGTCGTACCCCCGCTGATGGTAACATTGGGAATGGTCACAAGGGTCGATTCATACATTTCCAGCATATTGTTGATGTTTGCAATGGTGACCTGAACAGGCTGAGGCATGGTTCCAGGACCCAGATCATAGGCGTTGCCCAGGGGTATATTTTCGATTTGGAGCAGGCCGTTGAATCGGTTCATACTCATGTTTGAAACGATTACCCTGATCTTGGTGCCCATTGGAAAACTATGGAAGTCTGAGAATCGCAGGGCAATGCCAGCACCTGACTCATCCTGCAGGTAAAGGTTTTGGCCAGGATGGTTGTCATTGTCAAAATCAGAGATAACAATGCCTTCAATACGGGTGTTGGGTGGGATGTTTGTTACCCCTTCACTGAAGTTCTGACGCAGATTTGAAATACTCATAAGGTTGAGGTCTTCGCCGGGAATGGGGCAGCGTTCCCCAGTGAGTTCCACTTCACTCAGGCTGCGGATGTAAAGTTGAATGTCGGAGCCGTAGGTGGCAGCAATGGCAACCAGGGGGCCACGACCTTCAGGTATGGGTTTATCGGCAAACCCGGCATAACCACTGGTGCGCACAATGATGCGGTTTCCAAAACAGTCTTCCAACAGACGGTTTTCAGTAATCTGGTTTTCCTTGTCAGCGAAGGTTTTACCCAGTTCGGCAAGGGCAAACTGAACATCTTCAAGCCGGATCAGCCTTGCCTGGTAATTTCCCGAAAGGACATCAGTGATGCTTACTGTCACCGGTTCGACGCTTCGTTGGGTGGCCAGTTTGATGATGTTCCGGTCCACATTCACATTGTCCAGTTGGAGCATACGCTGATAGGAGCCAAGGAGGGTTCCTTTCAGGTAAATCCTTACCGAATCCCCTTCGTAAATTCCCCCGGGAGCCTGCAAGCGAAGGTTGATGGCGCCAGTTTCATCTTCTACATAAGCACTCCGGTAAATGTTGCCCGATTTGTCATCCATGGTGACGGTGGCATATACAGAAAAATCCTGGTCAAATTCGATAATCTCACCCTGGAACATGTTGCGTAACTCAGCTATGGTGATGACCGTCCCAACAGGAACTTCGACCTTGTCGGGAGCATCGAATTCATCCTTGACGCAGGAGCTGAAAAACAGAGTCCCTGCAATAAGAATCAGTATTGAAAATATTTTCCTTGATGTTATCATGAGTCTTTTCTTTTTTATTCAGCGAATCAGATGCGGTAGGCAAGGTTAAGGAAATAGGTGCGGCCATAAAGGTAGAAGTACTTAGAGGCAAACTTATCAGGATCCTGTGAGTCGTACCTTAATTGTTCAAAACCGCCTATCCTGAAGTCTGTCACATCAAAAAGATTGCTTACACTGAGGTTAATGGTAATGTAATGTCTTTTCTTTGTCCGGTAAGAATATCCGGCAAAAACATCAAATGTATAACTGCTCTCCATTTTCTCCTGGTCGAGTATCTGTTTCCACTGCGGGTCGGAGACCACTAGGTTGGCTACGGCATCAGCCGTCCGTCGGTCGGGGTTAATATCAATGTAAATGTCATCGAAGTAGTTCATGTTAACCCCCACGAACCAGAATTTTGGGTCGTTGTAACGCAGCCCCACAGATCCGGCTGTATGGGTCATTCCCCCGATCTTATAGTTCTGCAGATAGACCTCACGCTGATCGGCCAGTACCTCGCGGTCGTTATCGCGGGCGATGGTCACATTGGGACGCGAGTTATAAATGTAATCGCCTGTCCCTGCTACCACATATCCAGACAGCGTACTGGTAAGGTTGATGTCCATTCCAAATTCAAGTCCCATGTGGCGTGTGTCTACACCAGTCATAATGTAGTTAACAAATGAACGAAACTCTTCATGGTAAAAACTTCTTGACCATGTTTGGTCGCGAAACTCAGTGTAAAATGCCGAAAGTCTTGTTTTAATTTTTGGGGTACGAATGATGTAATTAATGTCGCCTGAGAAGATGGTTTCACTGGTCAATCCTTCAATAACATCGTCCCTCACCCTGGAGGAAATATAGGCATCGCGGAAATAAGGGGCACGTGTCATGAACATTCCGTTACCGGTGACGTAATGACGTCCGGTAATTTTAAAGGTTGTTCCGCCCTTCAACCCAAAGTTGGTGAAATTTTGCTTTTCGCCATCACCATAGGAGTTCTCAGGGAATCTGCCGTTCTGCATGTGGCCGGTTCTCCAGAAGGTGGTTTGAGATACCGAACCCGCAACATAAAAGTCCCAGCGGGGCAATACCCAGTCGCTTTGGGCAAAGGCCTGGTATTCATTGATGTTACCGGTGTAATTATAACCAAATATATCACCTTCCTCAACAATCCTGTTGGGATTAAGCAGGTCGTTCTGCGACATGTTCGGATCATCAAAGTCTCTTTCAGCAAACTGGTCAATGTCGTACCAGTATTCACCTCCCAGCAGGTCGGTAATGACCTTAAACTGGTGAGTCTTGGCCAGGGAAATATTGACACCACCGCTAAGGGTGTGGGTCGGTTTAACCTTGTGGGTGATATTGGAGTTGAAGATAAATTGATTACGGTCGTTGCGTCTTTCCTCAATGATGTATTTTGAACGGTATCCTGTATGGTCTTGTTCGGTTCCGTTTATGTTTTCAACCGTAAAAAGATTGTCGTAGTTCGCATTGTAAAGCCAGTCCCAGTTTATCTGTCTGAAATAGGGATCGTTTTGCCAGAGGTCGTTCAGGAGATTCTGGGTTATCGGGTCATTGTTATAATAGCTGGGCATCCAGCGGTAATAGTCAGGCCTGGGGTCACCAGCGAGGTTGTATCCCGGATAATCGTAGGAGGCGTGGCTGTCGTACCAGTTTAATGCGGTGGAGCCGCCCCTTCCAAATGTATAGGCAGCACTGGTGGAGATCTTGGTGTTGTCCGTGGGGTCCCAGTAGTGCGACAGGATTGTCCATGGGGTATGGTAGTGGTTGACCCTGGCGTTACGAATTTCACCATCCTGGTATCCCCAGTTGGGGTTATAATAGGGGTCGCCGGTCAGATCATAAGCTTCCTGGGTGGAAACACCCGGGCGCCCGGTCTTTGAAGGTGCACCGAAAAAGATCAGCCCAAGGCTGTGCTGGCTGTTTAATTTCTTTTCAGCAGAAAGGAAGTAAGCCCAGGCATCGTAAAAAGTACCAGTGACATAACCTTCATTAGCAGCCCGTCGCGATCCGCTCAGGGTCCATGCCCAGCCATTTTCCTGCAGGCCAGTGCTATAGGTGAACATGGCCCGGTGTGTATAGCTGCGGTTCGAATTGGAGTAGGTGGTGCGAATGTTAGGGCTGTATTGTGAGGCGCGGGTAACGATATTGGTAGCACCCCCAAGACCTCCGAAAGTATTTCTGGAAAAGCCCAGGTTATTATGTCCTTCGGTGTTGCGGGTAGCATCGTTTAGCCCTCCCCAGGTGGAGTAAAAGGCTCGCCCGGTCTCGGGGTCGTTAACTGAAATGCCATTGATCATCACCGTGGTGTTCTCCGAATCATAGCCCCTGACCCTGAAACGCGCTGAACCGAAATTATAGCCTGCCGTGTTCATGAAGATATCACGAGAGCCCTGAAGAAGACTGCTTATGTCATGGGAATCGGCATCACCTTCGATATCAGCAGTGGAAAGGGTAATGACTGGTACATCCGTTGGTGGGGCTTGCTGAGTCACCGTAGTGTCTCCCTGGGCTTCTTCAATGGCAGGCTCTTGCGCTGTTGCCCTTCCAAGGCCAAATAACAGCGGGATGGTTAACAAAAGAAAAAACTTCCTCATACGTTTCTGTGGGTTGATAAACCAGAATTCTCGCGGCCTAATGAATATTTTTTAATTAATTAAACACTTATCCGAAGGTTCTCTGGCTCAATTGTTGGATTTTAAAATCTTGAATAGTTAAAATGATTATTTTTGAATGGCCAAAATTAACCAATTCCTTTGTATTTACCTTGTCTAACATGGTAAAATCGGGGATTTATTTGATAATTAAAGGCTTTGTGATTTTGGTTTGTTTAGTTTTGGAAATTTAAAAGTGATTTAAATATGAATTTTTTTAAGAACAGACTTGAGTTTACCCTTTTTCTACTTTTCTTTTCTTTTTTTCTCTTCTTATCTTCCCCCAAAAGCTACGCTCAGACGTCCAATGAAACCAAAGAGTTTATCAATGCCGTCATAGGCTTTTACAACCTCGAGAACCTTTTTGATACGATAGATACTCCGGATGTAAATGACGTTGAATTTACCCCGGAGGGCCCCAACCGATGGAACGCGGCCAAGTATTTTGAGAAATTGGAGAACATGGCCGAGGTCATTGAGCAGATCGGGCAGGATCTCAATCCGGATGGCCCAGCAGTGCTCGGCGTTTCAGAGATTGAAAACCGCCAGGTGCTGGTTGATTTAGCCGCAAGGGAGAGCATAAAAGACCGGAACTACCAGGTAGTCCATTATGATGGCCCCGATCGCCGTGGAGTCGATGTTGCTTTCTTTTTTCAGCCAAAATACTTCAAATATATCAGCAGCAAGCCTTACCGTACCATAGTTCCCGGACGGGATGACTTCCGGACCAGGTATCAGTTGCTGTTAACGGGCGAACTCCTTGGCGAGCGCATGCATTTTATTGTTGCTCACTGGCCCAGCCGCAGTGGTGGGGAAAAGGGCAGCAGGCCCCTGCGTATTGCCGCTGCCGATGTAGCCCGTGCCATTATTGACTCCATTCAGAATGCAGAACCCGGTGCCAGGGTTATACTCATGGGTGACCTGAATGATGACCCCACCGATCGAAGTGTTCGCAAACATTTGAGGTCCAATGGAAATATTAACAGGGTTAAGGAAGATGAATTGTACAACCCTTTCTATGAATTGCACCGCAAGGGTATTGGCTCTTTGGCCTATAGAGACTCCTGGAACCTCTTCGATCAGATTCTTTTTACGCCTTCGCTGGTTGGAAGAGATTATGATAGGTTCCAGTATTTTCGTGCCGAGGTGTTCAATCCTCCTTTCCTGCGTCAGCCTTCCGGCAGATTCCAGGGTTACCCTTTTCGGACTTATGGCAGCGGGGTTTACCTTGGTGGATATAGCGATCACTTTCCAACCTTTGTTTATTTGATCAGAGAAAAAAAATAACACTATGCCTAAAGTCAACTTGCTGAAATCTATTGAGCACCCTGCAAAACCCGCAAAGAGGCCCAAACGGAAAAAGGTCAAGTTCCGTAAAATGACCTTTAAGCTCACCGATATGCAGTACCGGGCCCTTTTGACCTATTGCCGACGGTATGACACCACCCCGGTAAGGTATTTAAAAACGCTGGTGAATAAGCAGGTGGAACGCTACAAGCAGGAGCTTCCGCCACCTCCCATGGTTTCTGAGAATCAGCTCGAATTGTTTTAGGGATTTTTTCCTTATCTGAAATCCACAATGGTTGCTCCGGCACCACCCCTGTCGGGGTGTTCATCCCGGTAGCGATTTACCTCGGGCACCCCTTGCAAAAGGTCACGTACCGCTTCCCTTAAAATGCCATCCCCTTTTCCGTGAAGGATCTTAACCTGTTTTACGCCAAGCAATACCGCATCATCCAGGTAATGCCGCAGTTTTCTTAAAGCTTCTTCAACACGTAAGCCCTTGATGTCAAGCTGGGGGTAAAACTCGGCTGCCTTTTCGTTGATGTCGAACGACACTTTTACCCTGACTTTACGGTCCTCGGGCTTCATAAGACTGCTTTTTTTGATTTTTTCCAGCACACTGAGTCTGGACCTGAGTTTTATGCTGCCAAAACTTACTACAGCTTCTTTGCCCGATATTTCAATGACTTCTCCAATGCTTTGCTGACCCGCTATTCTAACAGCATCTCCTATGGCAATGGGCGTATCATCTTTTTCAGGGACGGGCCGGGGCTTTTTCTCTTTACGTTCAGGTGGCTTTTGATCCCTGAGTTTCTCTTCCTGTTGTTTGGTGAAAGCTTCCAGCTCCTGCCTCGCCTGCCGGGTTTCCTCCTTGCCCGCCTGTGCTTCCTTGATCTTGCGAATGGTGTTTTCAACCATCCGGTTGGCTTCTGCAAGCACTCTTTTGGCTTCAAGACGCGCCTGTGTCATGATATCCGATTTTCGTGACTCCAGGTCTCCGCTCAGCTTTTCATATTTGTCAATCATCTCTGAAAGAAAATGATCGGCAGAACGCAGTTGTTTTTCCTTGTCCTCCAATTCGGTTTTTTTCAGATCCAGATCCTGCAACTGCCGGTCAAAGTCCAACTCCTGGGTGCCTGCATATTCTGCTGCTTTTGCCAGGATATCTTCTGGCAAGCCTATGTTGTGAGCGATCTCAAAAGCGAAACTGCTGCCAGGGTTGCCGGTTTTCAGTTTAAAGAGGGGACGCATGTTCTGGGTGTCAAACAACATAGACCCGTTTCCAATGCCCGGGTGCTTTCCAGCCATTAGTTTCAGGTTGGCATAGTGGGTGGTTACCACGCCATAAGATCCTTTCCGGTTTAGCTTTTCCAGGATGGCTTCTGCCAGTGCACCCCCGATGCGGGGCTCTGTCCCTGCACCAAATTCGTCAATCAGGAACAATGTTTGCCCGTTGCATTGCTCCATGAAGTGTTTCATGTTGAGCAGGTGCGAGCTGTAGGTGCTCAGGTCATTTTCGAGCGATTGCTGGTCGCCGATGTCAATGAATAATTGCTCGAATACCCCGGCTTCAGAATAATCAGCCATGGGCACCAGCAACCCGCATTGTATCATATACTGCAGCAGCCCGCAGGTTTTCAGGCATACCGATTTTCCACCCGCATTAGGGCCGGAAATAACAAGAATATGTGTGTCGTCGTCAAGCGAAATATCAAGGGGCTCCACGTGTTTGCCCTGGGCTTTGTGCGATAAATAAAGCAGGGGGTGCATGGCTTTGATCCATCGCATGCCCGGCTTACCTTCCAGCCGTGGCTTTTGCGCCAGCAGATCGATAGCTACCAGGGCCTTGGCACGGATAGCATCCATGATGCCCAGCATACGGTAACAGGCTTGCATCCCGGGAACCATTGGACGGATACGTTCTGTAAAGGCTTTTAGTATCCTGATGATCTCCTGGCGTTCTTCTAGTTCCAGGTCAATGATCTAATTGTTGATCTCAAACACTTCTTCAGGCTCCAGGTAAACGGTTTGCCCGGTGGCTGACTGATCGTGGACGATGCCCCGGATCTTTCGTTTATGGGCCGCACCAATGGGTATTACCTGGCGGCCATTCCTAAGGGCCAGCTCCACATCCTGGGGCACCAGCCCTTGCTGTTTGGCCTGCTGAAGCAACTGTGCGATCCGGCGGTTGGCTTCCCCTTCCAGCCTGACCCTCTTTCTCCGGATGGCAGCAAGGGCCTCTGAAGCATGGCTGCGCACCTCTGCCCGTTCATCAACAATGGTGTCGATGTCTTTCGGGAGCCGGGGGTCGGTTTCCAGGTCGCTGATCAATGTTGCAAGCCCCGGAAAGGGTGGTGCCTCGTCTTCTGACCTGGAATTGAGAAAGGCAATGATGCGCAGGATCGTTTCATAAGAAAGCTTCAGATCAAGCAATTCTTCCGGCTCCAGAAACGTATCCGCTGGCCTGATTCTGCGGAAAGCTTCTTCAGGGTCGTAATAGTTTGACTGGGGGAAAGGCAGGTTTTGCAACAGGATCTGCCGGAACTCTTCCGTCTGGTTCAGCAGCAGTTCTATCCGGTCCTTTTGCGTCAGCATCCGGATGCGCTCTACCTGCCTGCGTCCCAACGAACTCATGCAGCGCTCGGTCAGCAAGGTCCGGATGCGGTCAAAACCAATTTTTACTTCCAGGTCAGCAGGGTAGATCAAAACAATATTTTTTGCAAATGTAATAATGCCGGATGCATTTTTGGCCTTTATGCCAAAATTTGACAAAAAAGAACGCCCCACTTCAAAAATGAAAGGAGTTGAAAAATAAACTTTTTTCGGGTTAAGCTCCCGATTGGTCCCAGTGATAAGGATTGCCTTACCTGAAGATTAACCAGCGAAATCCTGCATTGGCTGCAACCCCCGAACTTCATCCTGGCGATGGGCAAACGCTAAAATCTTTTCAGGGTTTTCCCTCTTATGCCTGGTTCTGTGAGGCCTCTTTTCAATCATTTCAATAGAAGCCGAGCGCCCTCCCTGGTATGTAAAAACCTAAACCACAAAACCCTCACCGGGCTTTTTTATATCTGCTTCAGGACCGGAGTTCAGACGTACTTCAGACGTAGTTAACACGTAGTTAAGACGTAGTTTATTCGGTTTTGCACGTCTGAACTACGTCTTAAATACGTTTCAACTTCGTTTATACTCCCTGCCTGAATGGGACTCAACAATGTCCTTTCCCTGGCTGGTATGGTAATCGAATCTGAATGAACTGGATTGAAGGAGGGAGCGTGGAAGAAAAAGCCCTTGATTTTAATCCCCTGGCAAAAAAAAGAGGCTGACTCCTGCGCTGGAGACAGCCTCTTTTTAGTAGCGGGGACGAGAGTTGAACTCGTGACCTTCGGGTTATGAATCCGACGCTCTAACCACCTGAGCTACCCCGCCGTTTTGAGTGGTGCAAAATTAGCAAACTATTTTAAAATACAAGATAAAAAACGGGATTTTTTGAATTTGCTTGCGGGCCCTTAAGCTTGTGGCAGCGGAGGCCTGATTCTTCTTTTCTCCTGAAGCCGGGTCAATTGCGTCAGCATCAAACCCGAGATAACAATGGCCATCCCAATCATTTTTGAAGCATCAATGTTTTCCTTTAGGATCATCCAGGAAGTGACAGCCGTAACGACCGGGATGAGGTTTGTAAAAATGGAAGAGCGTGCTATCCCCAGGGTCCTCACCCCTGAGGTGTAAAACATAAAGGCCAGGGTGGAACCGAATACCGCAAGGGCTATTATGGAAGCGATGGCATTGCCTGACGGCCTGATCTGGAGAAAGTCACTGAAATCGAAGATCAGGAACAAGGGTAAAAAAAGGAGTGCCCCCACCAGGTTTTGTACCGAAATAATCGTAAACGAAGAATATTTAACAGTCAGTTTTTTCAGAAAGATGACGTTGATCAGGGCTGATAAAACAGCAAAAAATAACAGGCCAATCCCCAGGGGAGAAGCGCTGAACTTAAACTCAGCATCCAGCACCATGACCATGACCCCGGTGAAAGAAATAAAAAATCCAAGGATGTTGATCCACGAAAGCCTTTCACTGAAAGCGATGAAACCCAGGATAGGTGTGAAAACAGGTATTGTGGCTATGATCACTGAGGCCACCGTGGGCGAGACGTGAAGCAAGCCAAAGCTTTCGCCGATAAAATAACAAAAGGGGGAGAAAAAGGACATGATGAAGAAGGCAGTATAATCTTTTGGGTCGATGTGCTGCAGTTGTTTCCTGAATATTCCGAACAACAGGACAGAAGAAATGGCGAGCCTCAGGAACATGGTGGTGACCGGCGAATAAAACTCGAAGACCATTTTGGTCCAAACATAGGATATCCCCCAAAAGGTTACAGCGAGAATCACCCGAATATAAACAG
The DNA here is from genome assembly GCA_036351255.1 of Bacteroides sp. NCBI lineage: Bacteria > Pseudomonadati > Bacteroidota > Bacteroidia > Bacteroidales > Bacteroidaceae > Bacteroides > Bacteroides sp. The sequence goes on along the minus strand of JAZBOS010000031.1, from coordinate 5,851 downwards.
AAAGCCTTGCCTGGTTCATTTGTTTTTTTTGAATGGGCAAAATTAACCAAATTCCATTTGGGCATGGGTTTAAATGTTTCTATCATTGGAATATAACCCGCTAAATACCCTCTTTTTAAACCGGTTATAAAAAATCATTCTGAATGTGATTATTTTTTGTATATTGCAGGAACTGGTTTCAAAATTATCTGGCCATGAGTGCTTTGGAAAAGTTCAGCCTGGACTTTCATATAGAAACAACCCCCCGATTACTGTACACCCTGATCTCTACCCCGGAAGGGCTGACCCGATGGTTTGCACACACCATTTTGCAGGAAGAGGGTGTTTTTCTTTTTAAATGGGAAGGCAACGAGCAGCGCGCCAGATTGGTTCAGGCCAAGGACAATGAATACGTGATTTTCCAGTGGCTTGAAGATTATCACCAGGATCTTTTCCTGGAGATGCGCATTGAAACGGATGCCGAGACTGGGGGCCTGACCCTGGTCATTTCAGATTATGCGGAAGCCTTGGATGTGGACTTGTCGAAGCGCCTCTGGAACGCCCAGGTTGGACAGCTTCAGCGCTTGTTTAATACCTGAGAAATCAAGCGGTAATTTCTTTACAAGGGGAGCTTGAACCAGGCTGTTACTTTTTCAGAAAGGTCGGCAGGCGCTTCTTTGTGCCTGAATTCGTTTTGCCTGCGGTTATAATGGTAGTCCTTTTCCCATTCCTTATGGTGTTTCCCGATTTGTTGCAAAGCATCCAGGATATGATCCACTTCCGCATCCGTCATGGTAGGATGCATCGAAAGCCTCACCCAGCCCGGTTTATCTGAGAGGTCGCCGGTATTGATCTTTTGAGTGATCAGCCTGGAGTGCTCATAGTCCACATTCAGCAGGAAATGCCCGTAAGTGCCGGCACAGGCACAGCCTCCCCTGACCTGGATGCCAAAGCGGTCGCTGAGCAATTTAACCACCAGGTTGTAATGGATGTTGGTGAAATAAAATGAAACCACAGCCAGACGTTCCCTGATGTTGTCGGCAAGGATGCGAATGTTGGGGATTTTGTCCAGTCCCTTAAAAAGCCTTTCCAGCAATTCCTCTTCGCGCCGGCGAATGTTATCCATGCCCATCTGGTTTTTTAGCTCCAGGCACAGCGCAGTCCTTATGGCTTGTAAGAATCCGGGCGTCCCCCCGTCTTCACGTGCCTCTATGTCATCCACGTATTTGTATTCGCCCCAGGGGTTGGTCCAGTCAACGGTGCCGCCTCCCGGATTATCGGGCACCTTGCTGGTGTAAAAGGCCGAATCGAAAATCAGCACCCCTGAAGTGCCCGGGCCTCCCAGGAACTTATGGGGCGAGAACATCACCGCATCCAGCTTTTCCTTTGGGTCATCGGGATGCATGTTGATATTTACATAAGGGGCAGAGGCAGCATAGTCAGCCACGCAAACCCCATTGTATTCGTGCATGATCTTCGCCAATGCATGGATAGGGGTTTCAATGCCAGTAACATTCGAACAAGCTGTAAAAGATCCGATCTTCAGGAGTCGGTCCTTGTAGTTTTCAAGTTCCGCGCGCAAATGCTCGGGATTGATCAGCAAGCCTTCGCCCGGGGGGATTACTACTACATCGGCAATGGTCTCAAACCAGGAGGTGTGATTGCTGTGGTGTTCCATATGGCTGATGAAGACCACGGGCTTTTCAGCCTCTTTCAGACAACCCTTGTAGCTTAGCTGCCCGCAAATACGCAAGCCGAGCATCCGCTGAAATTTATTGATCACGGTGGTCATCCCACTCCCGGCGGTAATGATTACGTCATTGGGCCCTGCATTCACGTGCTGCTTGATCAATTTATGTGCCAGGTGATAAGCATTGGTCATCAGGGTGCCCGTTTCACTGGCTTCGGTGTGTGTATTGGCAACGAAGGGGCCAAAGGTTTCCGTTATGGCCTGCTCTATGGGCCGGTACAAGCGTCCGCTGGCAATCCAGTCGCCGTAAACAATGCGCTGTGCACCATAGGGACTTACATATTTCTGGTCAACGCCAATGACCTGTTTTCGAAAAGGGGCAAAGTATTCTTCCAAGGTTTTCATCAGCTGTCAGAATTTCTGCAAAAATGAACAAAATTATCGAAACCATAAAATCATTACCTTTGAATAATTATGTTGAATCTTACATATTTGGGGCTTCACCACCCGGAAACAGAATCATATTGCTTACGTAAAAACAAAATTACTGCGGCTTTTGTTATTTTTTTGGAATAATTTGCAAATTGGGAATAATTTTTGCTGTTGAACAATTTGCTGTCCAGGGAAGTGTCCTGATTCATTTTACTTTTCAAAACAAAAGAAAAAACAGGGATCTATGAAAAATAAACGTTTTGCATTCCCGGTTCTTTATTTAATAATCTGGCTGCTGGCGTCCTTTTTGGTTTTACCTGCAAGCCACGCCCAGTATTTTGGCCGCAATAAGCCCAGTTACCGAAAATTCGATTTCAAGGTTTATCAGTCGCCTAATTTCGAGGTGTATCATTATTTCGAAAACGATTCAACTGTCCACGCACTGGCTTCTTCTTTCGAGAAGTGGTATGTTCGCCACCAGGCCTTTTTTCGCGACACATTTCCGGAGCGTAACCCCATCATCATTTACGCCAACCACCCCGATTTTCAGCAAACCACTGCTATAAGCGGCCAGATCAGCATTGGCACCCAGGGGGTTACGGAAGCCCTGAAGACCAGGGTGGTAATCCCGGTGCTGGAGACCAACGCCCAAACCGATCATGTCATCGGGCACGAGCTGACCCACGTTTTTCACTACCGCGCTGTCTTCGAAAACGACAGCCTTTCGATGAACAACATGCGCAACCTGCCCCTGTGGCTGGTGGAGGGCATGGCTGAGTATTTCTCCATTGGAAGCATTGATCCCAACACCTCCATGATCATGCGCGATGCCATTCACCAGGATGAGTTCCCCACCCTGAAGGAAATGACGCGCAACTACCAGTTCAACCCCTATCGTTATGGCCATAGCTTTGTTTCCTTTTTCGGGCGCACCTGGGGCGATTCCCTGATCTCTGTCCTCTACAGCGAAACGGCCAAGTTTGGGTATGAGCGCGCACTGGAAAGGGTTGTCGGGCTTAGTGAAACAACTGTCGGGAACCTTTGGAAGAATTCTTTGGTGAACCATTATACGCCCCTGATGGAGGACTCTGCCCGTCATGTCCCCATCGGCAGGGTGTTAGCCTCACCCGATAATGCAGGGGAAATGAACCTCAGTCCATCTCTGAGCCCCGATGGTAAATATTTCACCTTCTTTTCGGAACGCGATCTGGTGACACTCGACCTCTTCCTGGCCGAAACCGAGTCAGGAAAAATCGTTCGCAAACTTTCCAGTTCTATGCGTAACCGCGATATCGATGGCTTTAACTTTTTTGAATCGGTTGGAGCCTGGTCGCCTGATGGCAAAAAATTTGTTTATGTTGCTGTCAAAAAAGGTCGTAACCAGCTTATGATTGTTGATGTGAACCGGCCACGCCGCACCCGGGAAATTGTCGTGCCCGGCGTGCCTGCCTTCAACAACCCCAGCTGGTCGCCCGATGGCAAATACCTGGTATTTAACGGCACGGTAGGGGGAAGTACCGACCTTTACCTTTATGAAATTGAAACCAGGGAAGTCACCAACCTGACCAACGACCGCTATTCATACATCCACGCCAACTGGTCGCCCGACGGGCGTTACCTGGCCCTGTCAACCGACATTCCCCAGGAAAGCCAGATGGAAAAGCAGGTAAACTTCAATTTCAACCTGGGCATCATGGACATGCAGGACCCCAAAAAAAGCGTGAGGGTGCTCAATGTCTTTCCGGAAGCCGATAATGTAAACCCCATCTTCAGCCCTGAGCAGGATGGGCTTTACTTCCTCTCTAATCGTGATGGCTATCGTAACCTGTATTTTTACCAGCTGGAAGGCGGTAAGGTTTTCCAGTTGACTGACTTTTATACCGCCATTGCCGGCATTACCCAGCTCTCACCTGCCATAAGTGTGGCAAGGCATACGGGCGAAGTGGTTTACAGCCATTACCAGAAAACCAATTTTACCCTCTACAGGGCTCAACCCGATGAATTCCTGCACAGGGAAGTGGACCCCATGGAGGTCGATTTCACGGCTTCCACGCTTCCTCCTTTTGAAAGGGTAAGCCAGCCACTGGTAGATGCCGAGCTGAAGGTTGAACCCGAAACCCCGGTTTTCCCGGTCGACTCCTTTGCCGAGAAGCCTTTTGAACCGCGTTTCAGCCTTTCGTATATAGGCAGCTCGGGTGTGGGAATGGCCACCAACCGCTTTGGTACCGGCGTGGCCGGAGGGGTATCTATGCTTTTCAGCGACATTACCGGCGACAACCAGATGTTTGCCGCTTTGGCCGTTAATGGCGAGATCTATGATTTCGGGGGGCAGGTAGGTTACCAGAACCAGAAAAGCCGGGTGCGCTGGGGTGGAATGGTGTCGCACATTCCCTATCCCTATGCCTTTATGAATTATCGCCTGGATACGCTTTCATCAAGCGAGGGTCCCATACTGGTCGAGAATTTGCAAATCATCCAATACCGGACCTTTGAAGACCAGATCATGGCCTTTGCCTTTTATCCTATTTCCACTACCCGGCGCCTGGAGGCCAGCGCCAGCATGTCGTGGTATTATTTCCGCATTGACGCCTATAACAATTACTATTACATGGGCTATTATGCCGGTGAGAGCCGTGAACGCCTTGATGCGCCCCCGGGTTTTAACCTCCAGCGCATTGGCCTGAGTTACGTCGGCGACAACTCTTACTTTGGCATCGCTTCGCCCATTACCGGTCAGCGTTACCGCTTTGGCGCCGAACAGATCTTTGGCTCGGTCAATATGACCAGCGTAACGGCCGACTATCGCCGGTATTTCTTCATGAAGCCCTTTACCTTCGCTTTCAGGGGCACGCACTATGGCCGCTATGGGAAGGAAGCCGACGACCAGGGCATATTCTACCCCCTTTACCTTGGATATCCGGGCTTTGTCAGGGGGCTCGACTACAACTCCCTGTATAAGTTGCAGGGCTCTGCGCTGATCAACGAACAGTGGTCATTTGAGAGCCTGCTGGGCAGCAAAGCCCTTCTGGCTGGTGCCGAGATCCGCTTCCCGCTCACCGGCCCCGAAAGGCTTGCCCTCATCTCCAGTGGCCTGTTCTATACCGAGCTGACTTTCTTTTTCGACGCCGGGGTGGCCTGGACTAATTCCAATAACATCACCCTGAACCCGGATGAGGTTACTGACCCAAACAAACGCTATCCCTACTTCTCCATGGGACCATCCCTTAGGATTAACCTGTTTGGCGCTTTAATCCTCGAACCATTCTATGCCTTCCCTTTCCAGACCGGAGGCATCAGCAAAGGCGTCTGGGGATTTAACTTCCTGCCGGGATGGTAAAAGAGAAGTGAGAAGTGAGAAAATGTGATAATGAGCAGATTCGCAAATTAGCAGATTAGCAGATGAAATGGCATGGGGCATGGGGCATGGTGCTAAGCCGCGTAGCGGCGACCGTATTGTAGAAAATGCAGGAACCCCTCTCCCCCCTAAGCCGCATAGCGGTGGCAGTTTGGTATGATGATTCCACTGATTTGGGCGGATGGCACGGATGCTTCCCCTGGAGCTTGGAGCAATGGGTTAAGCCGCATAGCGGCGAAAGTTTTGTAGAAAAAGCACCCTCCCATGATCGACAAGCCGCGTAGCGGCGACAGAGAGAGGTGAGACGTTAGAGATGAGCCAAATACAGAAAAGCGGATTGCCCCGCTGAGCGGATTGCATTTCCCCCCCCCCTGAACATTCCAGAATTTGAAATT
>JAZBOS010000030.1 GCA_036351255.1 Bacteroides sp. | reverse complement strand
GTTGGCGGAGAGAGAGGGATTCGAACCCCCGGAGGTTTTACCCTCAACGGTTTTCAAGACCGCCGCAATCGACCACTCTGCCATCTCTCCGCGGCAAAAGTAGTAAAAATTTCTTTTGGGCTAAGAAAATTTCTTTAGTACCCTATGCTTGAAAAACCTTACTTTTACAGCTACGGGCCATTCAAAAGCCGGTAATGAAAAACCTTCTCCTATATGCCAAAACCCGGGGTGGCAGTTGTGATATTGAACTGGAACGGAAAATCCTTCCTGGAGAAGTTCCTGCCCTCTGTCATTCAGTACACCCCCGATTGGGCCAGGGTGGTGATTGCCGACAACGCTTCCACCGATGATTCCATTGATTTTCTTGCCAAACATTTCCCTGATCTTCAGCTAATTCAGCTCGCTGAGAACCTGGGCTATGCCGGTGGATATAATGCTGCCCTGGCCCGGGTGGAGGCCGACTATTTCGTGTTGCTCAATTCAGATATAGAGGTGCCGCCCCAATGGGTCGAACCCGTCATTGATTACCTGGAAGCCCATCCATGGGTGGCCGCAGCCCAGCCAAAGATTCTCTCCTGGTACGAAAAACAAAGCTTTGAATATGCCGGAGCCGCCGGTGGATTTATTGATGTGATGGCCTATCCTTTTTGCCGGGGGCGCATTTTTCATCATCTGGAGAAAGATCAGGGGCAATATGCCGAAGCCCTGGAGGTGTTCTGGGCCACTGGTGCCTGCCTTTTCGTCCGGGCTGAAGCCTTTCAGCAGGCAGGTGGTTTCGATGCCGCGTTCTTTGCCCATATGGAGGAAATTGACCTGTGCTGGCGCTTGCAAAACCTGGGATACAAGGTCATGTCCATCCCGGCTTCCCGTGTGTTTCACCTTGGCGGTGGCACCCTTCCCAAGTCGAGTCCCCTGAAGACCTTCCTTAACTTCCGCAACAGCCTATGGTTGCTTACCAAGAATATGCCTGCCCGCTGGTATTACCCCTTGCTGCCTGTGCGCCTGGGCCTTGATGTGATGGCTGCACTCAGCTTCCTGCTGGGCGGCAAATGGGCCGATGCCTGGGCCGTTTGCAGGGCACACTTTGCCTTTTTCGGCAATTTTCGCAGAATACGAAGCCACGCAGCTCATCTGCCTCAAAAATTACCCTCGGGTATATATAAGGGCAGCATAGCCTTTACCCATTTCATCCGTGGCAAAAAAACTTTCCATGAAATAAACCGGGACAGAATGTCCTGATTGCTAAAGAATCAATTTGTTTTGTTTTCCAATGTGTTGATAAAGCTTTGGACTGCCAGGCGGTAGCTGTCGAGGCCAAAGCCGGAAATGCACCCCAAGCAGTTAGGCCCGATGAACGAACGGTGCCTGAAATCTTCACGGGCAAAGATGTTTGAGATATGCACTTCAATGACCGGGGCCTTCACCGCTGCGATGGCATCGGCCAGGGCTATGCTGGTATGGGTGTAGCCTCCGGCGTTGAGGATGATCCCATCCACCCAAGTGCCCGTATCCTGTATCTTGCTGATCAACTCGCCCTCCAGGTTACTCTGGAAGAAATCAATGTGGGTATTGGGAAACCGGGCCCTGAGTTTTTTCAGGTAAGCGTTGAAATCTTCTTTCCCGTAAATACCTGGTTCCCTGCTCCCTAACAGGTTAAGGTTGGGGCCATTGATGATGATTAACTTCATGCCTGATTTTTTCTGCAAATTAATGAAAATATGTTTGTATGACCTAACTTTTCAAACCTTTTGCGCAAACACCCTATAAAAAGGCCTTTTCTTTCAGGCAGGAATTTCGTATCTTTGCAATGCTTTTCAAGAAATAGGGGTGCCCCAAACGACGGGCTGAGATCAAACCCATAGAACCTGCTCCGGGTAATGCCGGCGAAGGGAAGGGATTTAAACAAAGAGCGGTCTTTCTCCCTATTTTCCGCTCAATGTTTAACCAAAAAATAAGGGATTTTTTACAATGAAAAGAAAGATGCTGATCACGGCACTATGCCTGATCATGACATTTGCTGGCTTTAGCCAGCATGCACTTGAAGGCCGGGTGTTTGACCATTCCAGTCAGATTTCCCTGCCTGGAGCCAATGTTTTGGTAAAAGGAACCTACAAAGGTGTTTTTACCAATAAAGAAGGGCATTTTGTGCTTCACAACCTGCCTGCAGGCCAATTCATCTTGCAGGTAACCTACATGGGGTATGAGCCGAAAGAAATTGAGGTGGAATTGCCTGCCCGTTCAGCCCTGGAGATAGGCTTGCAGCAAACGGCTACCCTGACTGAAGAGGTGGTTGTCGTAGGCCTGCGTGCCGATGGCCGCACCCCGGCCACCTATACCGACATTCAGGGTGAAGAACTCGCTGCCAGGAACCTGGGGCAAGACCTGCCCTTCCTGATCAGCTTGACGCCCTCGGTGATCGTGAGCTCTGATGCTGGCGCTGGTGTAGGTTACACCTGGATGAAAGTGAGGGGTAGCGATGATACCCGCATCAACGTGACCCTGAATGGCGTGCCGCTTAACAACCCCGAATCGCACGGGGTGTGGTGGGTCAATACCCCCGATATCGCTACCTCGGTGAGCAATATGCAGGTGCAGCGCGGGGTGGGGCTCAGCACTCATGGCGCGGGGGCATTTGGTGCTACCATTAGCCTCAAAACCCACGACCTCAAGGAAACCACCTATGCCGAACTGGAGAACTCCTTTGGTTCATTCAATACCCTGAAAAACACCGCCAGCTTTGGTACAGGGCTGCTGAAAGGCAAGTGGGCTTTCGACGGGCGCCTGTCGAAGATCTCTTCCGATGGCTTTGTGGACCGCGCCGCCTCTGACCTGAAGTCCTTTTATCTGTCAGGGGGCTATTATGGTAAGAAAACGGTGGTAAAGGCCATCACCTTCTCGGGTAACGAAACCACTTACCAGGCCTGGAATGGGGTGCCCGGGTCCCTGCTTGACACTGACCGCACATACAACCCCTCCGGCCTTTATTATGATAGCGATGGCGACGTTCAGTTTTATGACAATGAAACGGACAACTACCAGCAGGACCATTTCCAGTTGCATCTCTCGCACGCTTTTTCGTCCGGGCTGACTGGTAATGCTGCCCTCCACTATACCCGCGGCAAAGGCTATTATGAGCAATACCGCTACAACGACAAGTTCAGCAGTTATAACCTCCCCAATCTGATCGTGGGCGACCAGACCATCAGCCGCAGTGACCTGGTGAGGCAGCGCTGGCTCGACAATCACTTTGCCGGGATGGTCTTTTCACTGAACTACAACTCGTTCTCCAGGCTCTCACTGACCTGGGGTGGTGCCGCCAACCAATACGATGGCAAGCACTTTGGCGAGATCATCTGGGCCCGATATGCCCAGCATGTGAACAAGGACTATCGCTATTACGATAACGATGCGTTGAAATATGATGTCAATACTTATGTTAAGGCTATCTTTGAACTGCTGCCCGGAATGAACCTCCTCGCCGATATGCAATACCGCCATGTGGATTACACCTTCGAAGGCCCGGCCTGGGTATTGGGTGAAGTGGTGGCCCTGGATCAAAAGGTAAACTACGATTTCTTCAACCCCAAGGCGGGTATAAGCTGGGCCATCAGCCCCTCCAGCACCTTTTATTCCTTTGCAGGCATAGGCAACCGCGAGCCGGTCAGGCGCGATTTCACCGAGTCCTCGCCCGAAAGCCGTCCCCGCCCCGAAAAGATGCGCAACCTGGAACTGGGCTACCGCTTTCACGGGAAAAGCACCCTGCTGGGCGTTAACCTCTACCTGATGGACTACAAAGACCAGCTGATCCTGACAGGGCAGATCAATGATGTGGGGGGCTTTTCCCGCACCAATATTGATAACAGCTATCGTGCAGGCATTGAACTGGAGGCAGGCGTGATCATCAGCCCGAAACTGCAATGGCAAGGCAATGCCACCTTCAGCCGCAATAAAATCGATCTGTTTGTTGAATATTCTGATGCCTACGACAACGACTGGAACTGGGTGGGCACCGATGTGCAGGAATACCGCAACACCGATATTTCATTCTCGCCTTCGGTGATAGCTGCCAGCATCTTCTCGTATGAGCCCCTGCGTGACCTGAACCTCTCGCTCAGCACCAAGTATGTGGGCAAACAATACATCGACAATACCATGAGTGCTGACCGCATGCTCGATGCTTATTTGGTCAACGATTTAAGGCTGAATTATGTGCTTCGCCCCGGCTTTTTCCGCGAGGTGGAGCTGGTTGCCCAGGTGAACAACCTCTTCAACGCCTTATACGAAACCAATGCCTGGATCTATAAAGGCGTGGTTGGCGACCAGGGGTTAATCACCATCGAGGACGGTTACTTCCCACAGGCCGGAAGGCATTTCCTGGCAGGGGTGAATTTACGCTTTTAAAAAGACCTTTCTCCTCCCTGGTTTACCCATACCATGCTCATAGTTAATACGGAGTTTATTCGGTTTAAACCGAATAAACTCCGTATTAACTCCGTATTAACTTCCTGGATGCCCTCTAAATGTAAGATGTTAGGAATGTAAAATTAGTATATGTTTATGCAGAGGGACAAGCATTTACCCTTTGTAAGTTGCCGGGATTTTCAGGGGGATTATTGGGACTTTTGGGAGGAAGTAATTGGCGTTTTAAAAAGAATTCCTTTTCCCTGCCTGAACAACAGACTTCATTGCTTTAACGGAAGGCTGGCATTTTAAAGCCCAAAGGAAATCGGTAAAAAGGAAAGACGATGCTTATTCCGTGTCTTCCGTTTTCGGGGGCTTTTCGGGGATGGTCTCGTCGGTGCCGCTGGGTTCATCTTCCCATTTGCGGTGAATGGAATAATTGCGCCATTTTTCGAGAACGGCCAGCATGTCTTCGGGCAATTCTGAGTCGAAGAAGAGGGGTTTGCCGGTGGTGGGATGCTTGAATCCCAGGGTTTTGGCGTGCAGGGCGTGCCGGGGCAATAAGTTAAAGCAGTTGTTGACAAACTGCTTGTACTTGGTAAAGGTGGTGCCCTTCAGTATCCTGTCGCCCCCGTAAGTCTCATCGTTGAAAAGGGGGTGTCCGATGTGCTGGAAATGGGCCCTGATCTGGTGGGTGCGGCCGGTCTCGAGTTTGCATTCTACCAGGGTCACATAGCCGAAACGCTCAAGTACGCGATAATGGGTTATTGCGTGTTTTCCGTAATCCCCATCGGGAAAGACATCCATCACCTTGCGGTTTTTCAGGCTGCGGCCGATGTGGCCCGTGATGGTGCCTTCATCCTCCTGAAAGTCGCCCCAAACCAGGGCGTTGTATATGCGGTCTATTTTCCGGTCGAAGAATAGCTTGGCCAGGCGGGTCTGGGCGATCTCGGTCTTGGCCACCACCATGATCCCCGAGGTGTTTTTGTCGAGCCGGTGCACCAACCCGGGTTTGATATCCTCATCATTTTGCCTGGGCAGGTTCCCAAAGCGATGTACCAATGCATTGACCAAAGTGCCGGAATAGTTGCCATAGGCGGGATGCACCACCAGGCCCGCTTCCTTGTTGATCACAATGAGGTCTTCATCCTCATAGAGAATATTGAGGGGAATATCCTGGGGTATGAGTTCAATTTCGCGGGGAGGGTAAGCCATCACAATGCTGATCACATCGCCGGGTTTCACCTTATAGTTAGATTTTACCGGCAGATCGTTGACCAGGATGTTGCCAGCCTTTGCCGCCATCTGGACCTTGTTGCGGCTGGCATTCTCGATGCGGGAGGCCACATATTTGTCGATGCGCAGCAAGCCCTGTCCGCGATCCACCACGAAGCGGTAATGCTCGTACAATTCCTGTTCTTCACCACCTTCTTCCTGGCCATCCTCTTCGGGAAGGTCTCTTTCGTCAATCATTGGGGATGTTTTTAGCGGGCAATAATAAAGCGCAGCGACTGGCTGCGTTGTTGCTGCGGGTGGGTCAGGCGCAGGAGATACATCCCATTGCTGAATGCGCTGACATCCAGGGCAGTAGCATATTCCCGTGAAAGCAGGAGCCGGCCGCTGATGTCATATACTTCAAGCCTGACCTCTTCAGGGTTAAGGCTTCGGTCATCCAGCCTGATGTTCAGCAGATCGTGGCGGACCGGGTTCGGGAAGACATTCACACCCAGACTGAGCTGCGGCAATTCGACCCCAACGATGGTCTCCGGCCCGAAGTATGGACGTATCATCAAAGCACCTTCGTAAATGGAAGGAACCCATTCATTGCCCACGTTATAGAATATGTTTTCGCCTGCCTGTCCATTGGCATCATAGCCCAGGTTCAGGAATCCCTCGTTCAGCTGCTCCCAGCCCACGTAAATGGTGTCGGACACCTGGATGGGCTCATCGAGCAGGTAGGTCACAAAGCCATTCAGGCTGTCTTCAAAATCAGGGCTTTGCACCTCCGACTGATACAGGATCTCTTCAGGTTCGAGGTTTTTCCAGATGGTAAGATAAAACGGAATATCGTTGCTCTCGGTGAGGGTGCGGTTAAAAAGAAACTGTACAGCCTCGAGGGTGTCGGTTTTGCTCAGGATAAACCGGTAGGCGCCGCGGGCGTTTCTGCCTGCCAGGCCGTAACCGCTTTCGGGCACCCCATCATCGTAGGCAAAATAATTCTGAAACACCTGGTCGAAGGCGATGGTGTCGTTGCGCTGGTAGCTGTCGCCGGCCACCCCTTCGCGGATGATATGGACCACCTTGAAGTGGCGTTCTGCGGCGGGCGCTGTGGGCAGGGGATTCTGAATGACGATGGGGTTGGTGTGGGGCTGGTAATTCTGGTAGCCGTCCTGAAAGAAGGGGGCTATATTCCAGGTCCCGCCAGAATAGGTGCGTATGTTGGTGCCGCTCTCATCCTGAATGAAATAACGGTACACATAGTTGTAAACAATGCCTCCCAGGTTGGTGATCTTCAGCTCGAGATTGCTTTTCAGGTGTGATGGTGAATTAACGATGTAATGCGACCAGGGCATGGCCGAATAGCGCTTCAGGATGGAGGACGCCCCATCGGCAAAGGCGATATCGAAATAAGTATCGTTGAAAACACTGCGTCCCTGATCGAGGAGCACATAGTCGATATTCCAGATGTTGTTGTTGCCGGCCATATTGACCGGGGTCTTGTTGGTTTCGATAGAAAAACTGGAGTAATTTTTGAACCTGAACCTGAAGTCATCGCGGAAGAATGCCGGATCGGTGATGAAGAGGGCGACTCTTTTAAAATAGGGGAAGTCGTCGCCGGAGAAGTTTGAAAGGTCTTCACCGGTGGCCCTCCATACCGATTCCCATTCATCGGGAATCCACACCGTTTCGCCTTCTTCGTTTTCGTCGAAGTAGCCCGGGATGCGCAGGAATTCCAGCACAAGCGAATCGCGTCCGCGGGGTGCACTGCCATTGCCCTGGGGCTGATAATAGAAGCTGAGAAGGACTGAATCGGCAGGAGCCAGGCTGCCGAGGAGGATTTGCTGTGAGGTTAAATGGTCGGCAACAAACTGGTAGGCGTTTTCGTGGGCGGCTTCATAGATCCCGCCATACTGGTCAAGGGCATCGAAAGTAGCCACGCCCACGGTTTTGGGGTGGACCGCAAAACTGTTGTTGATGAAGGCTGAACTGTCGGCCCAGAGCGAAGCCTCAGGGAAAGGACCCGGGTAGGAGAAGTCATCGCGGAAGGGGAGGGATAACTGCTTAGGTCCGGCGGGCTCGGCCTTTGGCCGGTTTTCAATGGCGGCTTTCCGGGGGTTGCGCAGCAAAGGCATTAGCATCTCCTGGGCTGGAGCCAGGGTGCTCAGCAACACAAATCCAATGAAAACGGTTATGGCTTTATTCATCATGCTTGCTCTTTTCAGGATCGTTTTGGGCTATCGGTGGAAAATATCCCGGAACGGATTAAAACTGATCGATGGAGCGGTACCAGACATCCACTTTGCTTCCCTTCTTCACAAGGACGTCCTGGTTGTATTCAGGCTCCTGCCGGTAAACCCTGGCATTCTGTCTGGAAACGTTATTTTCGAAGGTTTCATTGCCCAGTTCCAGCATATTTTCTTCCAAGGTAGCCCTGACCTCATCGGGGTCTTTGCCAAACAGCAGGGGCACCGGGATGCTCTGCATTTCCGAAAGGTATTCTTCAAAATCGAAGCGGTTACCGGAGCGGTAGGTCAGGTTGACTGCACTGCCGGCAAGCAGATAATGTCTTTGCACGGTGGGATCGGGGGATTGCTGAAAAACCCTTGGGTCGTCATTCTCATTATCGAGGAATTCCTCATTGCCAACATTGAGGGAGACGGAATGAAGGGCCGCGATGGCTTCACTACGGGTTTTTCCCAGCAGGGAAGGCACGGCTACGGTGGTCTCACCCAAACCCCGCCCGATGACCAGGTCAATAGCGGTCCCTTTTTCCACCATGGTTTCGGGTTCAATTTTCCCGTTGTTGAACTTTTGTTCCAATACCGCATTCTCGGCGACGTCGTGACGGTATTCCATATTGCCAATTTTAAGGCCGTAGGCTTCGAGCAAAGCCATCGCCTGGCGCATGGACAGGTCGACAAGGTTAGGCATGGGTACCATTTCGGGCAGCACGGCCACCTTGGTAAGGTAGATGGTACGGTTCTTTTTTACCTCGATCCCCGGGGAAGGATCCTGGTTGGCAATGGTGCCTTTGGGCTTCGAATCGTCAAAGATCGAATCGTTGAGCGTGTACCGAAGATCCATCTTTCGGAGGATCGTTGAAGCCTCCTGTTCAGTCAGGCCATTGAGGTCGGGAACGGTAATGGTGCGCCCGTGCAGGGTATAGATGTCGAGCAGTTTCAGCGAAACCCATAAAACCACTATTCCGGCTGCGGCAGCCAGCAGCACCTGACGAAGAAATACCTTGCTTTTGACAAAATCCCAGAAATCCATCGTGAAAAATTATTAAAGCGTAAAAATACGAATTAATGCTGATTTTTTCTGCATCGGCTGCAAGGCGCCCAATTTTTCTTAAGTTTGCCAAAAAAACAGCCTTCAATCCATTAGGGAATGGGCATTGATTTTATTTTTCATTTAAAGCCCTGGTAAATAAATCATTATCCTGTGAAAAAGAACATTGCACTGGTAGCCGGGGGCGATTCGGGAGAATATGTGATCTCCATCGAAAGCGCCAAAATGATCAAGCGAAATATTGATCCTGCCCTGTTTGATGTATATACCCTTGTCATCCACCATCAGAAATGGACCTACCTGGATGAGGAGGGTGGGGAACACCCGGTGGACAAAAATGATTTTTCCATCCTCCACCAGGGGAAAAAGGTGATTTTCGACTGTGCTTTTATTACCATTCACGGCACCCCCGGAGAAGACGGGAAACTGCAGGGGTATTTTGAACTGATGGGGATTCCCTATACCACCGCTAGCTTGCTGCCTTCAGCCCTGACCTTCAATAAATTTTTCTGCAACCAGCTTGTTGCCCACTGGGGGATCCCGGTGGCCCGCTCGGCCAAGTTCAGGAGGGGTCAAGCCCCAAGCCTGGAGACAGTATTGGGGCAAGTTCGTTTGCCGGTATTCGTGAAGCCCAACAAAGGGGGATCCAGCCTGGGGACGAACTTTGTCAGGGAAACGGGTGATCTTTTGCAGGCCATCAAAACGGGCTTTGAGCACGATGACGAAGTGATGGTGGAAGAATACCTGGAAGGGACCGAGCTGACCTGTGGCGCCTTTCTCCAGGATCAAAAGGTGAGGGTCCTTCCGGTAACGGAGATTGTCAGCAAAACAGAAGCCAGGTTCTTTGACTTTAAGGCCAAATACACCAAAGGAGCCGCCGATGAGATCACCCCTGCACGCATTTCCGGGGAGCTTACCGACAGGGTCAAGGAAACCACCAAATTCCTGTATGAGAAGCTCGAATTAAAAGGGCTGGCGCGGATTGACTTTATCTATTCGAAAGGAAAGCTCTGCTTCCTCGAGGCCAACATCACCCCCGGAATGGCCGAAACCAGCATTGTGCCCCAGCAGGCTGCCTATGAAGGCCTTTCCATTCGTGAGCTGTTTACGATTTTGATCCGGGAAGCAATGGCCCATTAATTCCCCATTGTGCATATGCCTTAACTACTGGGTGCCCCTTTGGGAATTTCATACCGTTCAGGGTTCTTTCCTAAGGGTTATTCGTCAAAAAATGTACCAATTTTTCTATGGCGCGGAATCGGTGGCTTACCCTGTTCTTGATGTCAGCCGAAAGCTCGGCAAAGGTTTGCGCATAGCCTTCTGGGATAAAAACCGGGTCGTATCCGAAGCCTCCTTCGCCCCGGGCTGAATGGGTGATATGCCCATTGACAATGCCCTCGAAGAGGTATTCCTGCCCGTCTAATATCAGGGCGATCACAGCCCTGAACCGCGCCCTGCGATTGGTTTCGTTCTTTAATTCTTCCAGGAGTTTCAGCATATTGTCACGACTGTTTTTGCCGGGACCTGCATAACGGGCTGACATCACGCCGGGCCTGCCGTCAAGGGCTTCCACCTCGAGGCCGGTATCATCGGCAAAGCAATCGAGCCCGTAATGTGTTTTGACGTAACGGGCCTTGGCCAGGGCATTTTCTTCAAGGCTGGGCCAGGGCTCGGGGATGTCTTCAAAACAACCGATATCCTGAAGGCTCACCAAGGGATAATCCGGGCCCAGGATTTCTGAGATCTCCTTCAATTTATGGGGGTTGTTGCTGGCAAAGACGAGTTTCATCATCAGGGTAAAAAACCTGCCCCCGAAACAAAGGTCACGGGGGCGAGGGGGGTTAAAGTTGTTTTGAAGGATTATTCCAGTTCAATGATCACAAAGTTTTTGGGTACCAGCTGTCCGGGTTCAACATTGATGGTTTTGATGATGCCCCTGAAAGGCGCAAAGATCTTGTTTTTCATCTTCATGGCCTCAAGGATACAGAGGATGGTGTCGGGTTCGACCTCCTGCCCTGGCTTTACATAGACATCCTGGATGGTGCCCGGCATAAAGGAGGTGATCATTTTCGGGTTCAGGGGTTCATAGGGCTTGCGACGGCTGTATTTTTTATTGATCGTGGTCCTGTATACGTCAGCGTCGATGGTGAACTCCACATATTGCTGTTCGTCCTGTTGCAGTGTATTGTCTTCCATTCCTTTTTTATTTAATGGGTTTTCCGGCAGAGAATCATCCAATGGTCACGTGGGATGTTCTTCTTTTTAGAATGGCGGAATTCCGTGCTTTTTCTCGGGGCTTTTTTCCGATTTCTGCGACGAGATATCGAGGGCGTGAATGACAAACCTGCGGGTCTCGGAGGGTTCAATGACCGCGTCGATATATCCGTGTGCAGCGGCCACATAGGGATTGGCAAACTTTTGCTTGTATTCTTCCACCTTGTTGCGCCTCACTTCCTCAGGGTCGTCGGCATTCATGATCTCGCTGCGGAAGATGATATTGGCAGCGCCTTCGGGTCCCATCACGGCAATCTCGGCGGTGGGCCAGGCGAACACAAAGTCGGCCTGCAGGTGACGCGAACACATGGCAATGTAGCCTCCCCCATAAGCTTTACGCAGGATCACGGTGATCTTGGGCACGGTGGCTTCGCTGTATGAATACAGGATCTTAGCGCCGTGGCGGATGACTCCGGCGTGTTCCTGGTCAATACCGGGGAGGTAACCCGGAAGGTCAACCAGGGTCACCAGTGGAATATTAAAGGCATCGCAGTAGCGAATAAAGCGGGCAGCCTTATCAGAGGAGTCGACATCGAGCACCCCGGCCAGCACCAAGGGCTGGTTGGCTACGAAGCCAATGGTTTGCCCGTTCAAGCGGCCAAAGCCGATGACGATGTTGGCAGCAAATAACTCCTGCACTTCAAAAAAGTCGCTATCATCGCTGATGGAGCGTATCACATCGCGCACATCATAAGGCTCGCGCGGATCGGTAGGGATGATGTTGCTGATCCGGTATTGCCTGCTTTTCGGGGCTTTCTTTGGGAAAGGATCGGCTTTCTTGGTGTTGTTCCAGGGAATGTACGACACCAGTTTTTTGATCTGGTCGAAGCACTCGGCTTCACTGGAAGAAAAGAAGTGGGCGTTGCCGGTGATCTCGCTGTGCACCCGTGCCCCTCCCAGTTCTTCCATGCTGATCTCTTCGCCAAGCACCGATTTGATGACCTCAGGGCCGGTGATGAACATTTTGGAGATCTTGTCCACCACAAAAACAAAGTCGGTCAGGGCAGGGGAATAAACAGCACCACCGGCACAGGGCCCAAGGATCACGGAGATCTGGGGAATGACGCCTGAAGCCTGGGTATTGCGGTAAAAGATCTCACCATAACCTGCCAGTGAGTTGACGCCTTCCTGTATACGTGCACCCCCTGAGTCGTTGATACCGATGAGCGGAATTTTGAGTTTCATGGCGTGGTCCATGATCTTGGTGATCTTGCGGGCATGCATTAAGCCCAGTGAACCCCCTGCCACGGTAAAGTCCTGTGCAAAGATACAGACCGGGAAACCACTGATGGTACCTGTGCCGGTGATGACACCATCACCCGGGAGGTGTTTCTTGTCCATATCAAAATCCTTGGCCGCATGCTCAACAAAAAGGTCGTACTCGTGAAAAGAATTGGGATCGAGCAAGGCAATGATCCGCTCACGGGCGGTCATCTTTCCCATAGCTACCTGCTTCTCGATGGCCTTCTGGCCGCCTCCCTGCAGGGCACTCTGCATGCGCATCTTCAAATCCAGCGTTTTCTGCTTAATCGACATGATCTATCCAGATTTATAATGAGTTTACTTGTTGATTATTAGTGTTTTGTGAAACAGCCAATGACCAGATTCCATGAATTTGGACGGTGAAAAAACATTCAAAGTAATAAAAAAAAACTGAAAGAACGGGTGTTTAAAGGCTCAAAATTGAACCGTAAAATATAGGATTGGTTGCAGATTTGGCTCAAACATATGTTTTAATCCCTAATTTTAGCCTTGTTGAAAACTGAAACGGGTATGTAGTCAAAAAAAACCACATACCCGTTTTTTTTCATTTTAATCAGAAAGAACGATTTTAAGGACCTCCGCCGTGTTCACTCCCCGGATCTGGATGAAATAAATTCCCCTGGACAGTCCGTTGAGGCTGAACTGATGCTCATCGCCAGGAATGATATCCCCGGGTTCATGAAGTGCAACCAGTTGTGCCTGTGCGTTATAAAGCCCCACGGATGCCGAACGAACGCCCTCGTTAAACCGGATCCGGATATGATCACGTGCGGGGTTGGGATAGGCTTCAAAGCCGCTTGCTCCAGCTTCGGGAAGGCGCACGGAAGTGGGGTCTGAGGTAAAGGAAGCGACCAGGTTAACGTTGCCCCCCGGCATAATGAAGATATAATCCGGGTCTGTGCTAAGCACATTGCCGCCCTGTATCCACCCGGAAAAGAGGTTTCCCAGGTTGGGGGTGGCCCTCAGACTCACTGTTTGCCCTGAGAGGTAAGAGCCATTGCCGGTGACCATTCCCGCATTATCGGGATTAATTGTAATATTGACATTATAAGTGATGGCTCCCGCGGCGAGGAGTTCAATTTTATCCAGGGCAAAGAACCCTTCGCCTTCTCCTGCATACTGGAAGGCAATGCGGACGTTTTCCTCATTTCCGGCCTCTTTAAGGTTAAGTGTTGCGCTCAGCCATTGCAGGTCAGCGCTGCCTGAAGCAAAGCTGGGGTGCATGTTGCTGTCCCATACCTTTTGGAAAGAAACCCCAGCGGTACTAATCCAGACAGCAAGTATGGGGCCGTTTTCCTGCCAAATCCCATTAAACATAAAACGCAAAGCAGGACTGGTAAGCGGATCAAAATTGGTTAAAGGAAGAACGAGCCATTGATCGGCCTGGATACCCTGGCTGCTTTGCATTCCATAAAACTGCTCGCCCTGGGCGGGCTCAATGGTAGAACCATCCACCTGGAGCGAGGTGTGAAGCTGCCAGTTCCCCTCGCCGTAATCCAGCCAGCAATCGCCGTTAAAGCCACTGGCAAAAGTCTGGAGGTAAGGAAACGCACTGATTGTTTCGTCACAAGCGCCGACCTTTAAAAGGTAAGCCCTCGCTGAAGGCTCCGATTCCCCGTTTACGTAATTGGCGGTGACATGATAATAAGAGAGGCCCTCGGATGGTGTGGCATCGGTAAAGCTCAGCAATTCAGTATTGGTGGTGCTGTGAATGTTGCTGCCATTTCTGAAAACCCGGTAACCGGTGGGTATGATTGACTTATTGTACAATTCAGCATCCCGGGTTCCTGTGCCAGGGGTATTAAGGGCACTGGCCATCAGGTCGTCGAGCCTGGAGCTGTTAAATTCTGCGAGACCATTTTCCTTGCTGGCATCCACATAAATCCTGGTCAGGTATGTATAAGAACCTCCCATATTGGTGACATTATGCGCGGTCCAGTTATCAGCCGAGCCATAAAACGAATAGCCCTGTCCGTAATTCACCAGTTGCATCAGGGAAGAGGGATGCCCGCTGGCATCCACCGGTTTCACCGCGACATAAAAATAATTGTCGAGCACCAGGGGTTCTGTAAGGATGTGTTCCTTGACCTGCTGGCTCACTGCCACCAAAACGGGTGACTCATATAATAAGGTAGCCCCGTCAGAGGCGTAGATCCTGAAGGTAAACTGGTTGTTGGGCCATGGATAGCTGGAATGCTCAACAAACATATGAGAGACCCTGGAGAGGGTGAGGGGATAGGTGAGCCCAAAGACGGGCGCATCAAAAACCACTGCCCGTTCGGGTGATGTCCAGGTCAGGTGGGTATAGGTGTTTACATAGCTGAACCAGCCTTCAGGATTCGGGGCAGAACCTGGCTGATACCAGTTAATTTCTGCTTGCTGATTGGCAAGTAAGGCGGCTGAGGCGAATCCCGGCGCGGGGAATTCGTCCTGGTAGGGGTCATATCCACCCAGGGACTCCTGACCTGTGTTGAGAGGATCAAGAAAGGGGGCCACCCGTTGGGTTTCGCCCGGGCCGTTTTTGTCCCAGTGGTACCACATCTTGCCATAATAATCTGGCGAATAGGGATTGTCGCAGGAAGAAGAACCACCCGTAAGGGTGCCAACCACCTGTCCTAGGGCGTTGAAGAGCGGGGAACCGGAAGAACCGCCTTCCACGACACCATGGCCGTTGGTGGAGGGGCTCCAGCTTACTCGCCAGGCCGAATTGGAGGCCATTTGCGATCCGCTCACAAGGGGATTGGCACTGGTTAATTGTACATTATAGGTGGAAATCATTTTTGCATCCCCTGCAGGATGATGAATGCCCGCACCTGAAAAACTGGTATTGTTGGTGCGGTTCCAGCCGTTCCAGTATGGATTCCACTGGGGTGGAGGATCCTGACGTAGCATCAGCAAACGGAAATCGGAGCCTCCTGCCAGGGGTCCCAGGGCCTTCAACTCAGCGCCAACGATCAGGTGCTGAGGGGGCGTGCCGGTATTTTCGCAGCCCGGGCGTTCATAATTGAAATAAAACTGCCAGTAAAGCATATCACGGTCCGTCGCGTTTGTACCACAGTGGGCTGCCGATAAAAACAAGGGAGAGGCATCCTGTGCGGTATTGTTGATCAGGGTCCCGGTACACCAGAAATAGCTGTCACCTACCCGCATCAGCATACGGGCCACACCCCGCTTTTCATCCTGCCAGTCATCGCCTTCTGCACAGTTGATGTTGACCTGGCAATCGCCTGCATCCCCTAAACTCTTGTCGTCCTGGCCAAAAAGGCTCAGCCCTCCGCCGTAACCCAGGTAAATAACGCTTTCAATGTTCAGCAGGCCATATTCCATTTGCCCGGGTTTTCCTGAATAATAAGGTTCCTCGTATTCCACGATGAGGGTTTCCCCGGGGATGATCTGGGTCGAAAATACCTGGTCGGCATTGTTGTTATGAAAATCAAAACCGCCGATGACCTGTGATTTGTCGGCATTGTAAACAAACAGCCTGGCGCCTTCCTGCAGCTCGAAGGCATCGAAGTTAAGGCCCAGTCCCAGGGCACCCGGGACGTGGATCACCTGCCGCCAGAGATGAACCCGGTCGTTGACCACTTCCCACTGGCCGTGGGTCAGGGGATTCACTTCCGCTTCAACGGCCAGGCCGGCAAACAGGGGCTGACCAGGTTCGTAAACCCCCAGGCGGGCATCCTTTTCCTGCAGCTGCTTTGAATCAAGCAACAGGCTTACTTCAGGCAGGTTATTAACTGGAAGATTATAAAGGGAACTTACAGGCAAGCCACCCTGCGATAACTGGGCTGAAGTGTTCATTAAGCCAAAGACCAGAATGAACAGGGTCAGTATAATAAATCTGGTTCGGGACCGCTTCATCTTTATTCAGGATTAAGTGATTTGAGTAACTCAACTATAGAATAAACCAACCAGTGATTGAAAATGTTTTGTAAAATCAGGCGTCAAAGATACTTCAAATTGATAAAAACGCAAGCCGGCTCATTTTCAAGGGTTGTATCACGAATCACGGACCATTAAAACAAAAGGGCTCTTGCGATTCCTTTACATATATGGTAATTGGGGTATAAAGGCCAGGGACCATTTATTTGTTTTAAGAAATATTAATACAAATGTGGTGCAACTTCAATCCCTTCATTTCAGGATAAATCATTAATATTGCACTCACATTCGGGCTAAGCCCTTTTTTGAAAATTATAGAAAAAGAAATTGATGAGAAAGTTATTCATTTTTGCATTTACGATATTCTTGCTTGGGTTTTCCGGCTATGGGCAACGAGCCGGATTTAAATCCTCCAATCTGATCGCCCTGCCCGCTAATCTCCAGGGAAAATCAATGGTCTCCG
Organism: Bacteroides sp.; assembly: GCA_036351255.1. Classification (NCBI taxonomy): domain Bacteria; kingdom Pseudomonadati; phylum Bacteroidota; class Bacteroidia; order Bacteroidales; family Bacteroidaceae; genus Bacteroides; species Bacteroides sp. The sequence continues at coordinate 1,888 of JAZBOS010000030.1, read as the reverse complement.
ATACCTTGTTGCCGGGTAACTGGGAGACAGCTACCGGGGTTGCCCTGTACACCTGGGAGGATGACATGGGTTACATTTTTGGAACCAACCTGTATGGTGACCTGGCTTACGCCCAGCGCTTCGATGTGGAAGAGCCCTATGATATCGTGAAGGCGATATTCTGGATTGGGGAAAAATTTGGCGATACAGGCGAGGTGGTTTTCTCTGTCTGGGATTTCAATGGCATGTATCCCGGCGAATTGCTTGGCAGTGTGACTGTTGCCATGGAAGATATTACAGCCTCCGAGGATTTTGAGGGTGCCCTGGTGGTGGAATTCGACGAGCCCGTATTTGTTACCGGCAGTTATTTGATCGGGGCTGATATCAGCGGTCTTGAAGCCTTTGAACCGGAGGTTTACGGGTTGGGGCATTTTTCTTCTACTGACGAAAACGGTACCGGGCTGGGTTATGCCTATGTGCTTGAAGGCACCATGTGGGTGCCGGTGCTGAACTACGACGTGGATGCGGATATTGCCATATTCCCGGTGGTGAACTACGTGGAAACCCATACCGTCACCCTGAATGTGGATATGACCGGGCTGGAAGCATTTGACCCCGATTCGAATAAGGTTTTTGTGACAGGAAACTTTAACAAATGGGTTGAACCCGGTGCCGAAGGAACCATTGAAATGACGATGGTTCCCCGGGAAAATGAAGAAGATCCCCTCATTTACACCCATACCCTCCCTTTCGTCCGGGTGGGCGAGATGTTTTATAAGTATTATTCCGATGCCGTTGGTGAAGGATGGGAAGGCGGCGAATGGGAAGGAGATCCCAATCGTTACCTGTTTGTTCAGGAGGACCTGGAGGTAAACGACCTCTGGGGCGAACCATCGGTTGGCATTGAAGAGGAAATCACGGATATGGATATACGGGTTTTTCCGAATCCTGTTCGTTCTATCCTGAATATTCGAAGCAGGCAAACGATTGACCACTTGAGGCTATTTGACCTTACCGGCCAGATGGTTTTTGAGAAAAGTGTGAAGGATTTTGAAACTTCAATGGATACAGGAATGTTCCGCAGTGGCATCTATATCCTGCAAATTTTTTCCGGGCAGCAAGCAAAGAATCATAAAATCCAGATCATTAAATAGCGAATTTTGAGGTTCCCTTAAAAAATGCGTCTAAGGGTAAACCCCAACGAATGATGAATTTTTGGAGAAGTTTTTTGTCAAAATTTATGTACCTTTAAAATTATTGCTAAATTTAAGGGCCGAAAAATGGATAGAGGGGAGTCCTGCCGGATTGCAGTTTGATCTTTGGATTTACCGGTCTATCAAAAATTAATAACATTTTTAACCATTAAAACCTTTCATTATGAAGAAAATTTTTACTTTTTTACTTTTTATTTTTGCCACAGCATTGTTTGTGCAAAATGCTTTTGCCGGGATGGCTTCAGAACAACCCACCGGCAAAGAAGAGGTTGTTATCTGGGAAGAAGGCTTTGAGCCTGCCGTAGATACCGGCGCACTACCCGACGGCTGGACCCAGAAAAAGTCAGCCAACGCCATTGGCAATGATCTGGTGGATCTTGAATCAGGAGATCAGCAGTGGTGGCGTTACTCCGAATTGTATGATATGGGTTACACCAGTGGTTATAATGCAGACTGGGTTCGTACAGGCGAAGCTTCGATGCATATCAACTGGAACGTGGAAGCCGAACAAAACGTGTATGCCATTTCTCCTGTGTTTACTTTACCTGAAGCCGAAGAAATGACGCTGGGTTTCTGGATGTATTTTCCTTCAAGCTACCATACCGAATTAAACATTCTCCTCGAATTGGATGGTACCTGGGAAGTGCTTGCAGAGTTGAACTCTACCGATGAACCCAACTTGTATGAATCGGAAG
>JAZBOS010000029.1 GCA_036351255.1 Bacteroides sp. | reverse complement strand
CCTTCCTGGTAGGCAAGTTCAAGGGTCTCTGGTTTCAGGATCTTCCCGCTTTTCAGGGCCTGATTCCATTTAAAAAGATCGCGGGCGGTCGACATCAGCGAACCCGCAGCATATGGCAAACTCATATCCAGGAAATCGGCATTGGCATAACCATCTTCAATCGGTTGATAACCATAAGCCCGGTTTTTCAGGATTTGCTTGTCATCCCCATACAGGGAGTGCTCCATGCCAGCAGGCTCAAAAAGTTGGGTGCGCACATAATCAGCGTAGGACTCCTCGCTAACCTTCTCAATGATATACCCCAAAAGAATGTAGCCAGAGTTATTGTAAAGAAAACGTTCCCCGGGTGCAAAGTTCATAGGCTGGTTCTTGAACAGATCAACCAGTCCTTCAGGGTTAAGCTGCTTTCGCATGCTTTCAAGATTGAAAACCTCAGGATTATCCGTGTAGCTCATAATCCCCGACGTATGGTTCAATAATTGATGAATGGTTATTGTATGTCCATGGGTAGGGTAATTGGGGATGAATTTGGTAATATCATCCTGAAGAGAAAGTTTGCCCTGTTCCAGGAGCTGAAGGATCGCCACAGCAGTGAATTGTTTGGTAACTGAGCCAATCCGGAATACCATATCGGTTTGCATAGGAACCTCCAGCTCAAGGTTGGCCATCCCAAAAGCCTTCTCGTAAATGACCTCATCACCCTTTGCTACCAATGCAACTCCACCCGGCTCATTCGGCTGAAAACGCTGTTCAATCAATTCATCAAGTGTTCGGTTGAGCTGGGCATTGCGGTTGCCTGACCTCTGGGCAGCAGCCCCAAATCCAAGCAATAACAGTAAAAGGAATAAGTTCAGGTTTTTTGTTTTCATATGACTTGTTTTTAAATAAAATAAACTTTTAAGTTACAAAAATAAATCCAGAATGTACAATCATCTCATTTTAAATCATATATTATCTGACCGTCAAGAAAAAAATGTCCGCAGGTGTACAATGGGTGTCCATAACAGAACAGATAATAGGCAAAAAACTGATATCAAATTTTTAAAGAACCCGGTATTCTTATATTCAAGATGAAAATATTAACTTTGGATGTTTATTTCCTAACCCAATAATAAACAAGCTATGAAAACAAGAATTTATTTTCTATTTCTGATGCTTTGCATTGGGTGGTTGCTAACCGGTTGCCCCGCCGACAAATGCCCCGAAGGTGAAAAAGCCGTGCTTCGCGACTACGCGGGTTTGGATGGCTGTCGTTGGCTTTTCGAGCTCGAAGATGGACAGCGCCTTGAGCCGGTTAACCTGCATCAATACGATGTTGAATTGCAGGATGGACTGAAGGTTACGATCACCTATACCGAAGCCACCGACATGATGAGCATTTGTATGGCCGGAAAGATGGTGAATATCACCTGTATTTCCAAACGCTGAAGCATCTTCGAAAAAAAATCACCATAAATTATTTACAGGCAGTTGCTTGTCTTGCAAACCTGCTTGTCTTTTTGTACTTTTGCGCCTTCTTTCAAGCATTCCCATGATCCTTTAAACCTAATTATTAATCAAATGAAGAAGTACCTGTTTTTATTGTTAATTCCCATGATGATGTTTTCTGCATGCGGCGTAAAGAGAGCCGAGAATCCTTTCCTGGGGGAATACAACACTCCCCATGGCGTTCCGCCCTTTGATCAGATTCAAAACGAGCATTTTGCACCTGCCATGGAAGAAGCCATGCTGGAGCACAATGCCGAGATCGACGCCATTGTAAACAACCCCGAAGCGCCTACCTTCGAGAACACCATTGCTGCGCTCGACTATAGTGGTCAGTTGCTCAACCGGGTGGCCTTTGTATTCTACAACTACAATTCTTCGAACACCAGCCCCGAGATTGAAGCCATTGCCCAGGAACTGGCCCCGAAACTCTCAGAGCACAGTGATAACATCAGCCTCAATCCTGAACTATTCAAGCGCATCCAGGCTGTCTACGAGCAAAAAGAAAACCTGGACCTTAACGGTGAACAGGCCCGCCTGCTTGAGCTGACTTATAAGAACTTCGTTCGCAATGGGGCAGCCCTCCCTGAAGAAAAGCAGGAGCGCTTCCGCGAAATCAACCAACGCCTGGCCGTCCTGACTCTTCAGTTTGGCCAAAATGCCCTGGGTGAGGTCAACAATTATCAAATGGTAGTGGAGAATGAAGCCGACCTGGCCGGACTGCCCCAGTCGGTTGTCGATGCAGCCGCCGAGACAGCTGCCGCCCAGGGCCTCGAAGGCCAATGGGTATTCACCCTTCAAAACCCCAGCGTAATGCCTTTCCTGGCATATGCCGAAAACCGCGAACTGCGCAAGGAACTGCAACAGGCCTATGTGAACCGCGGCAACAACGGAAACGAATTTGACAACAATGCCATCATCGGCGAAATCGTTAACCTCCGCCTGGAGCGCGCCAACCTGCTTGGCTATTCGAGCCACGCCGAGTTTGTGCTGGAAGAAAACATGGCCAAGACCGTTGGCACCGTGACTTCCTTCCTTGAGGAACTCTGGGGCTATGCCCTCCCCATTGCACAAGAAGAAGCTGCCATGATGCAGGAACTGATCGATGCCCGTGGCCTTGACTATGACCTGGCTGCCTGGGATTGGCGTTATTATGCTGAGCAGGTACGCAAGGAAAAATACGACCTCAACGAAGAGGAGATCCGCCAGTATTTTGAACTGAACACTGTTCGTGATGGCATTTTTATGGTGGTTAACAAGCTTTATGGTCTGCAGTTCGTGGAACGCACCGATATCCCAAAATACCATCCCGAAGCAGTAGCCTATGAGGTTTTAGAAGCTGATGGCAGCCACCGTGGCATCCTCTATATGGACTTCCACCCACGTGAAAGCAAGCGTGGCGGCGCCTGGATGAGCAGCTACCGCGATCAATTTGTTGACCGCGAAGGCAATTATGTTCACCCGGTTATTACTCTGGTGTGCAACTTCAGCCGACCCACTGCAAGCCAGCCCGCCCTGCTTACCTATGACGAGATGACCACCTTCTTCCACGAATTTGGTCACGCCCTTCACGGACTCCTCTCCGATGTTACCTATCCCGGATTGTCGGGCACCAATGTGGCCCGCGACTTCGTCGAGCTGCCCTCACAAATTATGGAAAACTGGGCCAAAGACCCCGAGGTAATGAAAGAGTTCGCCCTCCATTATGAGACCGGCGAACCCATGCCACAAGAACTGATGGATAAACTGGTAGCAAGCGGTCATTTCAACCAGGGCTTTGAGACTGTTGAATTCCTTGCCTCCACTTTGCTTGATATGGAGTATCATACCATCACCGAGCCTTATCCTGCCGATCAGCTCGATCAGGTAGCCAGTATCACCGATGAGCGCACCATTAACAAGTACACCATGATGCCCGAGATTAACTTCCGACACGGAAGCACCCACTTCCAGCACATCTTCTCTGGTGGATACTCCTCCGGATATTACAGCTACATCTGGTCAGGCATCCTCGATGCCGATGCTTATGAAGCTTTCCGCGAAGCTGGTGACCTGTTTGACCCCGAAACGGCCCAGGCATTCCGCGAGAATGTTTTGGAACGCGGTGGCACCGAAGACCCCATGGTCTTGTATGTCAAGTTCCGTGGACATGAGCCCGAAGTAGAACCTTTGCTCCGTCAGCGCGGACTGCTCAGGTAAGACGTATTTTATTAAACCTTATTAAAGCCGTTTCGGAGGAATTTCCGAAACGGCTTTTTTATGGATGACAATAATTTAATGTCAACAGATCAAACCAGCTAATTCTTTAGACACCTCCCAGCATTTAAACAGAACTATCGACCCCTGATTTCAATTCTTTTTCCGCAAATTCCTATCTTTACCAAGCAAAATTTTTTAGCAACCCTTTTTAAATCATTCATCCTTCAATCATGAAACATTTTTTCAAAAAGATCATGCTTGTGGCATCCCTGCTCTTTCTGTTCCAGGGTGTCATGGCGCTTGAAGATGCACGGCTGATGCGCTATCCTCATATCAGCGGCAATCAAATTGTTTTTGTTTATGCAGGTGACTTGTGGACAGTTTCCGCCAGTGGCGGTGATGCACGCCGCCTCACCTCTCACGATGGTCTGGAGCTCTTCCCGAAGATCTCACCTGATGGCCAGTGGATCGCCTTCTCTGCAGAATACACCGGCACCCGCCAGGTGTATGTGATGCCAGCAGAAGGTGGTACGCCAAAACAACTCACATTTTACAACGATGTGGGCCCCATGCCTCAGCGCGGCGGATTTGACAACGTGGTGCTCGACTGGACTGCCGACAGCAAAAAAATCCTGTTCCGAAGCAACCGTACCGAATATGGCGAACGTATGGGAAAATACTTCCTGGTGAGTATCGACGGGGGTTTTGAAGAAGAGCTGCCCATCCCTTATGCCGGCTTCGGGGTACTCTCCCCCGACAACAAGAAAATGGCCTTTACCTGGGTGGACAGGGAATTCCGTACCTGGAAACGCTATAAGGGCGGAAGGGCCAGCGATATATGGATCTATGACCTGGAGCAAAACCTCTCGGAAAAAATCACCAACTGGGAAGGCACCGATCAAATCCCCCACTGGTACAACAACAAAATCTATTTTGCCTCTGACCGCGACCTCTGGCTCAACATTTACAGTTATGATGTCAGCACCAAAGAGGTCAAACAACTCACCCGTCACAACGAATTCGACGTGATGTGGCCGGCTGGCAGCAAAAACCTGCTGGTATATGAAAGCGGCGGTCAGCTCTTCAAACTCAATCTGGACACCGAAAGGCAGGAACGCGTGGTGGTGAACATCCACTTCGACAATGAAAACACCCTGCCCTATTTCAAGAATGTAAAAGGCAACATTCACAGCACTGCCATTTCACCTTCCGGCAGCAGGGTCCTCCTCGATGCCCGTGGCGATATCTTCTCGGTACCAGCAGGACCCGGCACCATCTTCAACCTCACCAACACCCAGGGCGTTCGCGAAGTTTACCCCCAATGGTCGCCCGATGGAAAGTGGATCTCCTATTATTCGGATGAGACCGGAGAATACGAGGTTTTCCTGCTTGAAAACAAGGAAGGAGCCCAACCGCGGCAAATCACCAGCAATTCAAAAGGCTGGAAATACCAGGCTGAATGGTCGCCTGACAGTCGCTACCTCACCTTCTTCGACCGTAGCATGTACCTGCAGGTGCTCGATGTGCAGACCAGTGAGGTCACCCGTGTGGACCGTGCCACTTCTGATGAGATCAGGTCGTACAGCTTCTCCCCCGACTCAAAATGGATCACCTACACCAAGAACAGCACAAACGATCAGAGCGCGGTGTGGGTCTATGAAATTGCCAGTGGCAATAAGATGCAACTTACCGATGATACATTCAACGATATGAGTCCCGTGTTCTCGAAGGACGGGCAATACATCTTCTTCCTCTCCAACCGCGATTTCAACCTTGCCTTTTCAGACTTCGAGTTTAACTACCTCTACAACAATGCCACCCGCATTTATGCCCTGCCGCTGACCAACGATAGCCCAAGGCTGTTTGAACCCAAAGAAACCCTGGAACAGACGGGGGATAACGAAAAGAAAGAGGAAAACAAGGATGTGGTGGTTCGCATCGATCCACAGAATGCCGGGAATCGCATTGTGGCCTTCCCCCTGTCTTCAGGTACCTATGGGAACCTGCAGGCCGTGAAGGATGGTATCGTTTATTCAAACAACGAAGGACTGAACCGCTACAACGTAAAAGAACAGAAAAACGAGGTGATTATGCCGGGCATCCGGGGGGCCACTGTTTCGGCTGATGGCAGCAAGTTCCTGTATATGCAAAGGGGCGAATATGCCGTGGCGAGCCTGGCACCCAACCAGAAGGCAGGCGAGGGCCAGCTCGACCTGAAAGACCTCACCATGAAAATTGAGCCCCGCAAGGAATGGGAACAGATCTTCAGGGATGGCTGGCGCATCGTCCGCGATTATTACTACGTTTCAAACATCCATAATGTCGACTGGGATGGCTTCTATGCACGCTATTCACAACTTCTGCCATCGGTGAACCACCGCTTCGACCTCGATTATATGTTTGGGGAGATGGTGGCTGAGACCAATGCAGGCCACGCCTACGTCGATTATGGCGAATGGGATCGCCCGCAGCGAATTCAGAACGGACTGTTGGGCGCCAAACTGGCTGCTGATGTCCAGAATAACCGCTACCGCATCACCAGGATCTATGAAGGGGAAAACTGGAACCCGTCTCGCCGCTCGCCGCTCACCGAACAAGGTATTGACATTCGCGAAGGCGACTTCATCATCAGCATCGATGGACAAGATGTGACCCTTGCCAATAACCCCTATATTTTCCTTGAGAACCGTGTGGACAAGGCCACCCGCATCACTGTAAACAGCAGGCCTGTGGCTGAAGGCGCCCGCACCTTTACCATCCGCCCCATTGCCAGCGAGCTTGAATTGATGTACCTCGACTGGGTAAACACCCGAAGGGAAATCGTTGACAGTCTCTCGGGCGGCCGCATAGGTTATATTCATGTTCCCAATACCGCCGTGGAAGGCAACCGCGAACTCAACCGTGGAATTTATGCCTATCATGACAAGGAAGCCCTGATCATCGATGAGCGTTTCAATGGAGGCGGCTTTATTCCCGATCGCCTCACTGAACTGCTCACCCGTGAAACCCACGCCTACTGGCACCGTGCAGGTCTTGACCCCATGCGCACCCCCGGGATCGCTCACGATGGGCCCAAGGCCATGCTCATCAACCAGTATTCTTCTTCCGGCGGTGACGCTTTCCCCTATTTCTTCCGCCAGAAAAACCTGGGT